>REDS01000027.1 GCA_007693395.1 Balneolaceae bacterium
CCTTTTTTCAGGGTTCCATTAAACACAGATTTCTCCATTCTTATTGGTTTTGATTTAACATTCAGAAACCCTTTTCCGGCTGCAAATGCAGCAATACCGGTGCTTCCCATCTTCAGGAAATCTTTTCTTTTCATTCTCGTCCGTCTGTTTTGAATTAAAGCTGTACGTATGCTCTACAGCAGCATGCCATCTATTATTTTCTTTTAATAAGCAAAGCCACAACGCTTGAAGGACCGATGGACGCTCCAAGGTTGCTATATTGAAAAGCTTATCAGACAAACGGTGTAATGCCCGGCATGGCCACTCCGTGTTCAAGCGGGATGCTGTCCCAGTTAAGGCTGTTTGGAACAAGTGCTTCTTGTGAATTCAACGCCTGATCCCAGGTAATACGCTGGCCGGTGTATGCCGCCATTCGCCCCATAATTCCTGCCATTGTACTCTTAGCCATGTAATAGCCATCATTCAGATGTACACCTTTTCGGATGGCAGCAAACAGTTCGTCGTGCTGGGTTTGGTACATGTTGTTGGCCTCGCCATCAAACTCCCAATTTCTGCGCCCTTCAATACTATGGATGTTTCTCGATACATCTGCTCGTCCGATGCCGTCTGTTCCAAATATTTCAGCTTTATAGCTGTTTTGGCAATTTGCCTGCTGGCGGCTCATATGGAATCCTTTCGCACCATTTGCATACTCATAGGTAATAGCAAAATGATCGAAAATATGGCCATATTGCGGATCTGTTCGAACCTGACGCCCGCCTGTACCTACAGCATTTAGTGGTACTTCATCGCCCATGGCCCACGCCATAAAGTCGATACTGTGTACCGCCTGCTCCACAATGTGATCACCCGCAATCCATGTATAGTACATCCAGTTTCTCAGCTGAAATTCTGCTTCGCTCCACTCGGGCTGCCTGTCACGGAATATGGCACTACCGGTATTGTATGTGTTATATATCGCACGGATATCCCCTACCTGCCCATCAAGAACACGGCTGAAAAATTCCCGCTTTGGCGTGTGGTATCGCCAGCAAAAACCGGAAACAATAGAGAGCTTTTTCTGCTCAGCAATATCTACCGCATCAATAATGCGGTGATAGCCCGGTGCATCAACCGCAACCGGTTTTTCGCAGAAAATATGCAGATCTGCATTTACAGATGCTTCAAGATGGGCCGGACGGAAAGCTGGCGGTGCTGCCAACAGAACCACATCTATCCCTGAATCAATCACTTTCTGATAGGAATCGAAGCCTGTAAACTGACGTTCTTCCGGCACATTTATTTTGTCTGGATGAACTCTTTTCAGCGTTTCGAGCGAGTTTTCGAGCTGATCAGCAAACAGATCTGCCATCGCATATAGCTCAACATTTTCATCCGCATGCAGCGCCTGATTCGCCGCGCCGGTTCCACGGCCACCGCAACCAATCAGACCCACTTTTAATTTATAAGATGGATCTATCGGGATTCCTGTAGCAATGGCAGCCTCTTTTGTGGTTGAGCAGCCCGCAAGCGGCAACATGCTGCCGGCTACCGCAAGTGAGGTTAATCTTAAAAAGTCTCGTCTGTTGTGTGTTTCCATAGAATGCAAAATTTAAATCGGATGATGGTATCTGTGATTTGGAAATTGAGTGGCAAAAGCTGTATCAATATATCTTTATTCCCTTTTACCTTGTGTATGGTATATGCAATGTACCGCGTTGCAAACACTTAGTTATGCAGGGCTCTAAGCTGAATTTTAAGCAAACAAAACTTAAAAATCTGTGAAAAGCACATTTTTTATTATGAATTCATAATTACCAATAGTTGAAGTTACCCTTTTCGACATTGATGGGATGTTTATCGAAACGAAAGAGCTATCAAAGGTTATTTACCTGTGTTCGAATAATCATTTTTTTTGACCTGATTTAAAATCGAACTGAGGTCATTTGATTTATAAATATTGCCCCCCGCCAAGTGCTGCGTTTTATAAGGAGAACAACATACCCGGCGTTATAAGCCGGGCCAATGTTTCATACTGCCTCAGAAGAACAGTGCGGAATGCAAATGCTAAAAGATTGCCGAAGCCTGACCCGTTCTTTTAAAACCTTGGCCGTTATTATATGATAGTTTGATTGAAATCAAATCATAGACCTCGGCATTTTTCACTATTTGTCAGTTTAATCTTTCTTAGCTGATCCGGTGCCAATATCAGATGCATCTATATGATGATCGAGATCATCAACTTCCATGATTGTATCGAAACCGCGTTTACTCAAGTCCCAGTAGAGATAACCCAGCGCAACAATCCCCACAACAAGACAGATCACAAAATAGGTGTAGTTTCCAAAAAGGAAGTGGCCAAAACCAAACAGAGCCATATATACAAGTACTACGCCGGCTACCCAGTTTCCGAGCAATGGGAAGAGTGACCCATCAGACGAAATATCGGGGTTACCTGCCTCCAGCGGCTTCCAGCCCGGGCCACCAGGCCTTACTCTGCGATAAAAAGAGGTTAGCTTATTTGATTCGGTTGGTTTTGTCAAAAATGTTACCAGCAACCACACTACAGTAGTGATACCCACAACATAGTATAGGTTCATCGGGAAAGGATCTGCTATACCCGGAACAGGAACTCCCACCAAAACAAGAATTACCAGTAAAATTGGTGTTAATGACGCTGCAAGTTCGCTCCATGCATTAATTCGCCACCAGTACCATCGCAGAATAAGCACAAGGCCAAGGCCGCCTGATGCTGTAAGAACCAATCCCCACGCCTGGCGGATACTGTCGAGCTGCGTGGTTACAAAGAAAGCAAGGATTGCAAGAAGGAAGGTTACAATACGTGATACCAGAACGTAGTGTTTTTCATCGCCATCTTTTTTGATAAATCGTCTCCAGAAATCATTCACCAGATACGAAGTTCCCCAGTTTAAGTGGGCTGCAAAAGTACTTGTAAATGCAGCAAGGAATGCAGCAAACAGCAATCCAAGCAGGCCGGGTGGCAGTACATCTCTCATCACAAGTACAAAACCTTCGCGTGAATCGGTAAGGTTTGGGTAGAGAACCAGAGAAACAAGTGCCACAATAATCCACGGCCATGGCCTCAGGCAGTAGTGTGCGATGTTAAACCAAAGTGTAGCAAAGAGCGCATGTTTCTCATCCTTGGCGCTCATAATCCGTTGAGCAACGTAACCGCCGCCACCGGGCTCAGATCCCGGATACCAGCTTGACCACCACTGCACACCAAAATATGCCGCGAAGGCCCCAAAACTAAGTGAGAGTACTGCAATACCTTCTGCCGTTTGCCCTATGGATGGTAGAAACTGAAAGGTTTCGGGGGGCAGTTTCTCTTGCAGGCCGGAGATACCGCCAATTTCCGGAATGTTTACAGCATAGACGGCCAGCACAATGGTGCCACCCAAAGCAATTACAAACTGGAAAATATCAGTTACAGCTACTCCCCAAAGGCCGGAGATCAGCGAAAAGAAACCTACAAAAATGATAACAAAGCCTACAAGCAAAAGCGGGGCACTAATGTAGATCCCAAAAAAAGTAAAAGACTCCTGCCCAAACAGTGTCATTCCGGGAAAAAGAATATTGAAAATTGTCTCCATAGCGAGAGTTACCCAGCCCAAAATGATGATATTCATCAAAAGCCCAAAATAGATTGCTTTGATACCTCGGAGCCAGGCTGCTTCTTTACCGCTGTATCGAAGTTCGATGAACTCCACATCCGTTAATACACCGCTGCGCCTCCATAAACGGGCAAAAAAGAACACGGTGAGCATCCCGCCCATAAGGAAATTCCACCAGAGCCAGTTACCCGCAATCCCATCGAGGGCAACCATTTCTGTAACAGCAAGAGGTGTGTCTGCGGCGAATGTTGTGGCAACCATGCTGGTACCAATAATCCACCAGGGCATGTTTCGTCCCGATAAAAAGAATTCTGTGGTATTTTTACCCGCGCGGCTGTAGAAGTAAAGGGCTATACCAAGCGCAAAAACAAAGTAAGATGCAACCAGAATCCAGTCGATAAGTGTGAGCGTAGAATTCATATATATGGAGTTGATTAGAAGTGCACAAATATAAAAGAATACCAGCCAATTGAAAATTGAATTGGTGAAAAATCGCTTGGCTCTCATGATTTTATCTCACAAAAAAATTTCAATGATGCATTCACAACTCTGCGCACCTGTAACAACAAAAAAAGCCTCACTCCAAAAAAATCTGAAGTGAGGCTTTTATAGTAATTAATTGACTTCTCTAAGAAGCGTTGAGGCCGGGCTTACATCATGCCGCCCATTCCTCCCATTCCGCCCGGCATTCCGCCCGGCATTCCGCCTGGCATTCCGTCATCATCTCCATCTTTAGATGGCTTGTCAACGATAACAGCTTCGGTGGTGAGCATCAATCCTGCAACTGAAGCTGCATTCTCAAGTGCAGTTCTTGTTACTTTGGTAGGATCGATAACACCTGCCTTGGTGAGATCTTCATATTTCTCTGTTCTTGCATTGTAACCGAAAGCATCTTTTCCTTCGAGTACTTTCTGTACCACAATAGAACCTTCTACACCGGCATTGTTTGCAATTGCACGCAGAGGAGCTTCAAGTGCACGTTTTACGATATCAAAGCCAACTTTTTGATCGTTGTTTTCTGCTTTGAGATTGTCGAACACTTTGAGAGTTCTCAGAAGAGCCACACCACCACCGGGTACAATGCCTTCTTCTACTGCTGCGCGTGTAGCGTGAAGTGCATCTTCAACACGGGCTTTCTTCTCTTTCATCTCTACTTCAGAAGCAGCACCGATATAAAGAACAGCAACACCACCACTCAACTTAGCAAGTCGCTCCTGGAGCTTCTCACGATCGTAGTCTGATGTGGTGTTTTCGATCTGTGTTTTGATCTGATTTACACGAGCTTTAATGTCGTTCTCTTTTCCTTTGCCACCAACAACAGTGGTATTGTCTTTGTCGATGTTAATTCGATCGGCAGTTCCGAGGAAGTCGAGAGTTGCATTTTCAAGCTTGTAACCACGCTCTTCGCTGATTACTGTACCACCTGTAAGGATGGCGATATCTTCGAGCATCGCTTTTCTTCTGTCGCCGAAGCCTGGTGCCTTTACAGCTGCAATCTTCAGTGAACCACGTAGCTTGTTAACAACGAGTGTTGCAAGGGCTTCACCTTCTACATCCTCAGCAATAATGAGGAGTGGCTTGCCTGTTTGTACAACTTTTTCGAGAACAGGAAGCAGATCCTTCATATTTGAGATCTTCTTGTCGAAAATCAGGATGTATGGATCTTCCATTTCAGTGGTCATGTTGTCACTGTTGGTAACGAAATAAGGAGAGAGATATCCTCTGTCGAACTGCATACCTTCAACAGTTTCGAGGTAAGTTTCGGTACCCTTGGCTTCTTCAACGGTAATTACACCATCTTTGCCTACTTTCTCCATAGCATCTGCTATGCTGTTACCAATCTCTTCGTCACCGTTTGCCGAGATACTGCCAACCTGACGAATACTGTCTAAACTGTCGCCTACAGGCTGGCTGATGTTTCTCAGCTCTTCTACCACAGCAGCTACAGCGGTATCAATTCCACGCTTAAGCTCCATTGGGTTTGCACCGGCTGTTACGTTTTTGAGGCCGGTTTGAATGATAGACTGGGCAAGAACAGTTGCAGTAGATGTACCGTCGCCGGCATTGTCGTTGGTTTTAGAAGCAACTTCACGCACCATCTGTGCGCCCATGTTTTCAACTTTGTCGGAGAGTTCAATCTCTTTTGCTACTGTTACACCATCTTTGGTTACAGTAGGGGCTCCGAATGATTTTTCAATAACTACATTTCTTCCGCGAGGGCCTAATGTAACTTTAACTGCGTTTGCAAGCTTATCTACACCGCGCTTCAGGGCGTCGCGTGCATCCGCATCGTAGTGGACTAATTTTGCTGACATAATGTTTTTTATGTTTAGTTAGTATTAAAATTGTTTGGTTTAACGATGATTATGATACTACTCCGAGAATATCAGATTCTCTCATAATCAGGAACTCTTCTCCATCAAGTGTGACTTCTGTACCGGAATATTTTCCGTAGAGAATTTCATCTCCTTCTTTAACAGACATGTCAATTTTGTTTCCATTTTCAACCTTTCCGGGGCCTGCAGCTACTACAGTTCCTCGTTGTGGTTTCTCTTTTGCTGTGTCCGGAATAATGATTCCTGAACTTGTTTTCTCTTCAGCTTCAACCGGACGAACCAGAACACGGTCGCTTAATGGTTTAATGGTGGCCATAAAATGACTCCTTTACTTTTAGTTTTTGTTGATTGTTAAAAATTTTTCTGCACATCAATTGCGCTTTGATGATATGTGAAGCAAAACCCGTACCAAAAAAAATGATTTGCCAAAAGAAGCCAAATTACCTCAATTATCCCCAATTGATTTCTAATGCCCCGTTCTCTTTGACGGAATTTCAGTCAAACGTGCCAAGTTGTTCAAAATGTGCTGTCAACTTTTCATAAGTTTGCGGATCTAACGCCTCTGCCCTCAGGCTGAAATCGAATTCTTTTTCAGGCAGTTCGGTATTTAATCCCTTTAGTGAATTGCTCAGTTTTTTTCTGCGCTGATTAAATGCCATTCTCACCACACTTTTCAGGTTTTCATCAGAACAAATTAGCGGCCCTTTATCAAAGGTGAGTTTCAGTACGGCACTTTGCACATTTGGCGGAGGGTAAAAAACCTGCGGGGGTACATCAAACAAAATTTCGGGAGTGCTCATCAATTGAGTTTGCACGCTTAAAATTCCGTATGCTTTCGTGCGGGGTACAGCAACAATACGCTCGGCAACTTCTTTCTGCATCATCAGGATGGCACTGGTCAGCCGGCTGCGTTGTTCAAGAATAGCAAAAAGTATCTGGCTGGTTATGTAGTAAGGGAGATTTCCCACCACATGAACCGGTTTGTGACTCTCTGTGATTGCAGACCAATCCGTTTTAAGGATGTCCTGCTTGATAAGGTTCAGATCAGGGAACTTCTCCTCAAGAAAATCGATCATTCGCTGATCAATCTCTATGGCAGTAACATGTTTAAATTTCTGCAAGAGTATTTCGGTTAAAGCGCCGGCACCCGGGCCAATTTCGATGATTTTATCATCCGGTTGAGCCGGGATAGATTCGGCAATTTTCCGGATCATGTTTCCATCTTTCAGAAAATGCTGCCCAAGGCTCTTTTTTGTAGCTGGATGATTTGTCATAAAAAATATCTTCCGCAGTTTTATTACATTGCTTGAATAATCATCAAAATACAACCTTAACCGGCCACTTGTAACCCGAATTCAAACCTACCGCTGCATGGAGCTTAGCCCTTTTGATACAGAACAGATTGGCATAAAAACATTAGAAAAAAGCCTGATGAAGAGCAGATCGAACAGATCGTTAAAAATCGGGTTGCCAAAGGAAACCTCGAACGATGAACGCAGAATCTCGCTTACCCCGGGCGGAGTATCAATCCTTACAGCAAATGGACACGAAATCGTTGTGGAAAAAAATGCAGGTATCGATGCCCACTTTTCTGACCGCGATTATGAGGAGGCGGGTGCGGTTATTGCCTATAGCGCTGAAGAGCTGTTCAGAACATCTGAGATGATTGTAAAGGTTGCACCACCAACAAATACCGAACTTAGCTGGATGCAGCCAAATCAAATTTTGCTCTCCGCTCTGCATCTTGGCCATACAAGCCAGCAGTTCATGAACACACTTATAAACAAAGGAATCTGCGCAATCGGGTACGAATTTTTAAAGAGTGAGGATGGTGAATTCCCCATCGTGCGAATGATGCATGAAATTACAGGCTCTATGGCTGTACAGATTGCAGCTCACTATCTTGAAAATAGCAGCAACGGGCAGGGCATTATGCTTGGAGGAATTTCAGGCATACCACCTGCTACTGTAGCCATTCTGGGTGCCGGAATTACCGGTGAATACGCCGCACGTACGGCTCTTGGTTATGGTGCACAAGTATTTGTGATGGACAACAACCTCACCCAGCTTCGCCGCCTCGAAAATGCCCTCGATCGGAGAATTATTACGGCCACAGCTAACCATCAGTATCTTTCTACAGCGCTTGGGTCTGCAGATGTGGTGATTGGTGCTGCTATGACAGAAGGTGAACGAGCCCCTTGCTGGGTTACCGACCCCATGGTGCAAAACATGAAACCGGGAAGCGTAATTGTGGATACCGTGATTGATCAGGGAGGTTGCGTCTCAAGCAGTGAACCAACTACCCATTCAAACCCGGTATTCACCAAGTATGATGTGGTGCACTACTGTGTGCCAAATATTCCCTCGAACGTAGCGCGCACTGCAACCTATGCATTAAATAATGTTATTGTACCCTACCTGATTGAACTGGGAGATGCGGGTGGCATTCAACAGTGCCTCTGGAAAAATACAGCCCTTCGCAATGGAACCTACACCTACAAAAAACACCTTACGAAGAAAGCCCTGGCCGATCAGTTCGACATACCGTTTCGCGATATTGACGTTTTGATTGCGAGCCAGATTTAGTTGAGAGTTATGAACAGGGTGTAAAATGTATAGCCGAATCAACATCAATAAAAGTTATCGTTTTAAAGATTAATAGAATTAGATAGATGCCAAAATCTGAACTGAGTGAAAAAAATTACAGGAGAATCGCGTACATCAACTGGCTGCTCTCTGTACCTATTCTGTTGATCTCCTCCTGGCCATACTATATGATGTGCGAGCAACTGCACATCAGCAGAACTGTATCGCTGCCGGGTTCCATTATTTTTGCACTGCCGTTCATGCTTACCATATTACACGGCCACGTTACCATGGCGCTGGGTGCAACTCATCGGCATCATTACTATAACTGGCTTCAGAACCACCCCCTCACGTTTGGGCTGCTTTTCCATCACATGATTACAAGCACTCGCTTTCGCCTCTTTCTCTTCCTGGGCAGCATCATTCTGTTAATTTTCGGGTATTTTATCAGATAAAAAAATCCCGGCCAGAAACTAACCGGGATTATTCATATCAGGATAAATCTGCTCTATTTTTTAATATGATTTACCATTCTTAATATCCTCCACCACAGCAGGATCGAGAAGAGTGGATGTGTCTCCTACGTTTTCCAGATCGTTCGCAGCAACTTTTCTCAGAATGCGACGCATAATCTTACCGGAACGTGTTTTTGGCAGGCCCGGAGCGATCTGAATTTTATCCGGCTTGGCAATTGGCCCAATGATTTTGGTAATCAAATCATGAATCTCCTTCTTAAATGCCTTCGGATCGGCGGGCTCTTTTTCACAAATCATAAATGCAAAAATACCCTGGCCTTTGATATCGTGCGGATACCCAACCACGGCCGATTCCACTATATTCTGGTGCTCATTAATGGCATTCTCAATCTCAGCCGTTCCCAGCCTGTGGCCCGATACATTCAGCACATCATCCACACGGCCGGTTATTCTGTAATATCCTTCGGGATCGCGCCGGCAACCATCACCCGTAAAGTAGTAACCTTTGTAGGCGCTCATGTAAGTTTTAAGGTACCGCTCGTGATCCCCCCAAACTGTGCGTGCAATTCCGGGCCACGGGTGTTTAATGCACAGGTTCCCGCTAACGCCATTCCCCTGAATCTCTTTGCCGTTTTCATCCATCAGTGTGGGGAATATTCCGGGAAGCGGAAGAGTTGCGAAACCCGGCTTAGTAGGGGTAATTCCCGCAAGCGGCGA
>REDS01000164.1 GCA_007693395.1 Balneolaceae bacterium
CTCGTATGGAAACAACCTCTATAATAATCAATCATATTTTACGGATAATCACGCTTTTGCCCAGTTCAACCAGGGCAGGGTTATGCTGAATATGTGGCAGCAGCCTGGTGATATTACCGATATTCAGTCCAATCAATATCCCCGGCAATTTTCATCGAAAGACATTGAGGATGCCTCTTACATACGATTCCGGAATCTGATGGTTTCTTACACTGTCCCCGGATGTGTTTTTAATGATCAGGTTCGAAATGTGAGAGTATTTGTTCAGGGACAAAATTTACACACCTGGACCGCCTTTACCGGCTTTGACCCGGAAGATTACAACAATGTTGCGCAATACGCATATCCGCTTCCAAGGATATTTACTGCCGGTATAGATATTAATTTCTAAAGAATTATATGATAATGAAAAAACTAAAAATACTTCTGGTGGCAGTTCTTGCTTTTGCCTATATAGGATGTGAAAGCGAGATGAATTTGTCACCTTTCGACTCAATAGATGCTGAAACTGCGTATCAAACCGTAAGTGACCTGAATTCAGGTGCATTGGGAGCTTACGGTACCATTTCAGGGCAAAATATTTACGAAATCAATGCCCTTATGACCGACAATCTTCGCAGAGCTTCAAGTAACACAGGCCAAGGTATGCAGTTGTTTAACCACAACCTGGTTTCCGGTGACAATACAGCAGCCGCTGTATGGCAAAACGCATATGTTGCCATCGATCGGATTAATCGTGTCATAGAAGCCTCGGATAATATTGAACCTGCAACAAATGATGAAGTAGACCTTCTTAACAGGATTCGTGGTGAAATGTTTGGCTTACGAGCATGGCAGCATTTTGACATGTTCAGAACCTTTGCCAGTTACGACCTTAGTGGAAGTGACCTTGCAGTACCTTACATGTTACAATCCGAAATTGGCAAGCCTGCTCGTGCTACAAAAGATGAGTTTTTCAATTTGCTGTTAAGTGATATCGATCAAGCCATTTCATTACTCGGACCGTCAGGTTTTCATAGTAACAGACGGCTGAACCTTCATGCTGTTGAAGGTCTTCGTGCAAGAGTAGCCCTCTATCGTCAGGATTGGCCTACGGCGATCGAATATGCCTCGCGTGTAATAGATGTATTAAACCTGACCCCATACGATGAGTATGCCGGTTTATGGGATGATAGTAACCAAGGTGAGGTTATTTTTAAACTCCCCAGAGCAACCGCTAGTGATGGTGTGATTGAACTGACAGAGCGTGCCACTAATCCCGATATTTTCTTCTTTGCATCGAATGATATAGTGAATCATTTCGATACTGAAGGAGATATTCGCTTTCAAACCTGGTTCCAGATATTAGAACCCGGCCGAGTTCGTGTGATGAAATACAATCAGCGTCCAGGCCAGAAAAATGTGGCTGATATAAAAATGCTGAGAGTATCAGAAATGTACTTTATTCGTGCTGAAGCGCATGCACAACCCGGTACACAGCAAAATCTTGAAGCCGCTGCATCTGATATAAACTCGATCAAAGAAGTTCGCTACCAAAACCCCGAAATGGTTACATTCAGCAGTAGCGAGCAGGCTCTTGCCGAAATTCATACAGAAAAAAGGCTTGAGTTTGTTTACGAGGGGCACCGATATTTCGACCTCAAGCGTGCGGGGTTGCCTGTTCAGCGCATCTCTGAAGATATTGATGGTGCTACTACAAGTGATAACCTGCCTGCTAACAGTCATATGTTCGTATTTCCAATACCACAGGCAGAAATGTTTGCAAACGAAAACATGATTCAAAATCAGGGGTACGAATAATGAAAAATCTAAAATTAAAAGTAATTCTCAGTACGGTCTTAATGACCATGTTGGTTCTGGCAGGTTGTGATGCTCTGGATTTTTCCGACCAGGATAAAACCTACCAGGGTGATCAAAAAGTGAAATTTGTAGAGTCATCATCTTCGTTTACTGCTTTTGAGCCTGTGGATGAAAAACAGATTGCAGTTTCACACTTGATTGAAGAAAGTTCCAATACAAGTTACACCGTTTCGGTTGATACTGAGCAATCAACTGCCCAGGAAGGTGTTCATTTTAATATGCCAAGCAACTCGGTAACGATCCCTGCCAATGAATTTATTGGCCATCTTGTTATCGAGCTGTTGCAGGATGAGCTTCTTGAAGAAAAAATACTTGTTCTTAACCTGGATTCCCCCAATACTGTGATATCTCACAGAAGTATTACCCTCAGTTTGGCTGCATTCTTCGAGTTCGAAAGAGATAATTTCCTGGGCGAATGGGAATTGGAATATCCTTGGTTTTATGGACCAGGTACATCCAACTATGTAGCTGTGGAAGGTACTGCTGAAAACTCTATAATTGTAGAGGGCATGATCGATGGAACCGATATCGAAATCTTTTTTGATGACTCGGATCCCAATGAGTTCCGTGCTGAAATACCCGCCACCCCTAATGCCTGGCAGCATTCAGCAGGTCCCGTTTCTGTGGAGGCAAGTGGTACATTTAGCACCGTTACCGGTAGCGAGAGAATTGAGATGTCGATGTTCCACTTTATTCCGGGAGTGGGTACCTTTGGAGATCCAACTCCTTTTGTGTTGCGGAGGCCATAAAAATATAGAACTAAAAGAGTTTTTTATAAAAGCCTTCCTGTTTTAATTAATAGGAAGGCTTTTTTTATCCCTATTCCAACTTGACAAATGATACAAAAAATATGTTGGTATTATGATGGGACAACACTGCTTGAAAATCAACTTGACGACAAAACTATATCCGAAGATCAAGATTTATATCAGATATAATTGATGGGTTGAGACTAATAAATAAGTTGGAGCCCAAATTTTACAAAATCTTCGGGATGTAAATAAGATGGGGAGATGGACTGAAAGTGGGTTAAACGTCAGACGGTTATTAAATAGCTTCATGTGATAATTCCTGAAAATTATCACGCCCATCTTATTTCAAATGCATAAAAGAATTCGATATTATTTCAAAACTATTGCAGGATTTTGTAATGTTTAATAATGGAAAAATTAATTTTAGATAAGATTGTTCTTTATTCTTGTATTTGAATAGGTTTAAATTATGTAAATCATCATGATTTCATAAGGCAGGTTTCAGAATTTGGTTTAACGATATATTGGCAAAATAGATAAACTAAATCACTTAAATACAATAATTTTATTCAAAACTTAGAGTTGTATATTTCATATTAATAATAATTTGCAATTGTAAACTTAACACCTCCTCTCTTTAATATTTTTTTTGATTGATGTAAGTTTTATTCGGTTAAAAACTTTACATCAAATTTATTTGCTTAGTGTGAGACTGCAAATCCCTCCACTTACTTATAACAAAACATCTACATCGCAAGTCAAATTTGAATGTTCATTCATTTTTGTAGAGTAAAGCTAAATCAAAACAACTGAGGTTTATTTATGATTAATAAGATACTTCGGTATCTGTCATGTCTCGTGGTTATGCTGCTATTTGCAGGCGCTGCTATGGCTCAAACCGGTACATTGACAGGTACTATAACAGATCAAAGAACAGGTGAGTTGCTGCCTGGAGTAAATATATACGTTCAGGAACTCGAAAGAGGTGCAGCGACAGGAATTGACGGTGATTATACAATTGCCAATATTCCATATGGAACGTATACAGTTATTGTGTCTTTTGTAGGATATGAATCGATTACGGAGCAAATTGTCATTGATTCATCCGAAAAAACACGCAACTTTGAAATAAGCGAGAGCCTGGTTGGCCTCGAAGAGGTTGTGGTTACCGCTCTCGGCCGCGAGAGAGAAAGGCGGTCACTTGCCTACACAATTCAAAGCGTAGAAGCCGATCAAATTAGAGAAAGCGGCAGCCGGGATATTATTTCCGGGTTACAGGGCAGAATAGCCGGCCTTGAAATTACACCCGGAAGCGGAATGCCGGGTGCATCAGCATCCATGCGTATTCGTGGAGCCAACTCATTAACAGGCAATAACGCCCCGCTTTTTGTGATTGACGGAATTCCCGTTGCATCAAGTGCAGTAGATGGTGGAAATGTTTTTGGCGTAGATGCACCTAACAGAATTCTGGATTTGAATCCCAACGACATTGAAAATGTAAGTGTTCTGAAGGGATCTTCTGCAGCCGTTCTCTATGGAACAAGAGCTTCAAACGGAGCCATTTTGATCACTACAAGAGGCGGCGGAACGGCACCGGAGAATCAGGTTTCTGTGCAGGTTTCTTCAAGCCTGGCATTTGATGAAGTATCCCGTACACCGGATTTACAGAGCACGTATGCTCAGGGATTCGGCGGTGTTTATCAAAGTTTCGGATCTTTTTCATGGGGGCCGAGAATTGAAGATCTGCCTTCAACAATTACTGATCCGAGAGGCGTAGAGGTGCCTGCACCAACAGAAGCCATTGATAATGTATCACCATTTTTCCAAACCGGTGTTACATCCGACAGTAACATCGACATCAGGGGAGCAAACCCCAATGGAAACTATAGTTTAGGCATTGGTTATGTGAATCAGGATGGAATCATTCCTACTACCGGAATGGAACGTGCATCATTCAGGCTTGGTGGTGAATATCTGCTTTCTGAGAGGCTGCGTATCGGAGGGCGTGCAAACTATTCAAATACGTCTGTTGATCAGATCCGGCAGGGTAGTGATTTATCAAACCCGATGTTCACATTGTACTGGGCTCCGCGTTCATTTGATTTGTGGGGAACTCCATACGCAGAAGAAGATGATCCATATTCCCAAATCAATTACAGGGGAGCGATGGATAACCCGCGCTGGTCTCTTGCAAACAATGAGAATACGGACGACACAGACCGGATTTTCGGTAACATCTTCTTTGATTATGAGTTGTCGGATTGGCTGAGTGTGAATTACCGCCTTGGAGGCGACTTTTTCAATAATCGCCGAAAGCAGGTACTGGATCTTGGTTCGGGTGCAACCGGTGGAGCCGGGCAGATTACAGAATTTAACCGTTACAGGGCTGAAGTTACATCGTATCTGAATCTTGAGATGCAGCACACACTTACCGAAGATATCAGTATCAGGGCACTTCTTGGAAATGAAATAAACCGTTTTGAGCAAAAAACCGAAGAAATTGTAGGAAGTGGTTTAAGTATCGGTGGTTTCCGGAATATCTCAAATGCTGCATCAATCAATGCTGATGAATCCATTTTCAGATCGTTGGTTGTTGGAGTATACGGAGATCTTGAGGCCAATTATCGAAATATGCTCTTCCTGAATCTCTCAGCACGAAACGACTGGTCTTCAACACTACCGGTGGATAACAACTCATTCTTTTATCCATCAGTAGGTGCAACCCTGGTATTTACAGAGGCATTCAACATGCCCGACTTTTTGAGCTATGGAAGCTTAAAAGCATCTTGGGCACAAGTTGGCCAGGCAGCACCTATTTATGGCACAATTGGCTCATATTCCACCTTTAACGCCGGAAGTGGATTTCTTGCAGATGGTATCACCTTCCCGTTTCAGGGAGTTACCGGCCTTGGGCTAAGCAACCAATTGCCCGGCCTTGATTTGGAACCACAAAATAATACTACCATCGAATTAGGGACCGAGCTCAGTTTCGCCGGTGAACGTATAAATTTCGAATATACATGGTACAGGGAGAATGCAATCAACCAGATTTTTGCAGTACCAACGGCATCGAGTTCCGGTTTTACAACTCACCTCAGAAATGCCGGTGAGCTGCAAAATGAAGGCCATGAGGTAATGTTTAATGTAAGGCCAATTCAAACTCCGGAATTTATGTGGGATGTTACCCTGAATTTTGCTCAAAATACATCAGAAGTAATTGAGCTTGCACCGGGTGTTAGCAACATTTTCCTGGGTGGATTTGTTGATCCGAATATCAGGGCGATGGAAGGATTCTCATATCCTATCATCTTCGGCAGTGCATATGTACGGGATGATGACGGAAACATTGTTTATAACAGTGATCCTGATAGCCCAACCTATGGTTTTGCTTTGCAAGATTCTGATCTGCAATCTGTTGGGGATGTTAGCCCGGACTGGACAGGAAGTATTACAAACCGGTTTAACTATCGAAATATCGGGCTTTCGTTTATGTTTGATATCCGCCAGGGCGGAGACATGTGGTCGGGCAATACCCGGTTGCAGAAGCTCTATGGAATGGATGCTATGACGGAAGATCGTGAAACACCGGTTGTGCCCAGTGGTTCAAAAGGATTCTTCAATGAAGCCGGAGAGCTGGTTATTGAAGGTGAAAACGATATAGAAATCCTGAAAGATTTGAATTACTGGCTGCATGAGGATTTGATTACAGAATCAAATGTTTACGATACCTCATTTATTCGCCTCAGGCAGTTAACACTCTCCTACAATCTTAGCCAGGATGTTGCTGCATGGCTGCCGGTGGACAATGCTGAATTTTACTTTACCGGCCGAAACCTGTTTCTGTCTACCGATTATCCAAATTGGGACCCTGAAACAAATCTTGGCGGAGACTCAAATTTCCAGGGATTGGAATATGTGAACCTGCCCGGAAGCAGAAGTTTCATTTTTGGCGTAAGACTTTCAATCTGATAAAGAAAAACATTTTTAGACATGAAACTATTTAAATATTTATCCATACTGACAGTATTCTGTCTGATTTTGGCAGCTTGTGATGATACAATGCTGGATTATAATACCGATCCGAACAATCCGACAGAAGCACCAAATTCAACGCTCTTGCCAACGGCAATGATGAGTACCATTGTGAACCTCTCCGGAACGGATCCATCCTGGATCTCTTCCGTTTGGGTTCAGCATACAGCAGGTGTACACGCTCAATTACGCGATTACGACAGGCTTGCAGGCCTGGATGCCTCGCTGGTAAATAACAATTGGAACAATCTCTATCCAACCATTTTCCAAAATCTGGACATAGTCATTGAACAGGCTGAGGAAGAGGGAAATAATAATTTCGTAGGCATCGCCAAGGTGGTGAAAGCTTATGCTGCCACCTATGCAGCCGATATGTGGGGAGACATTCCGTTAAGTGAGAGTAACCAGGGAATTGATAATCTCACACCGGTTTACGATTCTCAGGAGTTTGTGTACGAGCAGGCATTAGACCTGCTCTCGAATGCCCGTGCTGCATTAACAGCCGAAACTGTTGGAACTGCAGGGTCCAGCGACTTGATCTATGGTGGTGATGCGGACGCGTGGATTCGTGCATCCTATGCACTTGAGGCGAAAATCCATAACAGATGGAGCAATCATGATCCGGCAGGATCTGCCCAAAGAGTGCTCGATGCAGCGGCAAGCGCATTTCAAACCGTTGATCACGATTTAACATTCGATAACTTTGGCACCGGTTCTACTGAACAGCACCCCTGGTATCAGGAAGCTTTTGACAGGGGACATCATGCATTCAGCGAATCGATGTTTAATGCTATGGATCCAGTTAACGATCCGCGTCTTTCAGTTTTTGCTGTTGAACGTGATGGCGAAATTGTTCCGGCGCCAAACGGTGCTGCGGAAGCCGATCAGTTTGCTGCTTCTATTTATTCAGGGCTCTCTTCAGAGATCATTTCACCAACTGCGCCACAGCAGCTTATGACCTACGGTGAACTGTTATTCACAAAAGCAGAAGCACACCTGAGGCTCGACAATCCCGCCGAAGCACACGATGCTTATGAACGGGCAGTGAGAACATCACTGGCTTATCACGGTATTGAAGGGGCAGAAGCAGACGAATTTCTCGCACAAGAGGAAATTCTACCGGCTCCGGGTGCCCTTGAGCTTGAGCATGTCATAACTCAGAAATGGATTTCTCTGTTCCCGTTTCAGGCACTTGAAGCTTACACGGACTTCAGGAGAACAGGCTATCCCGAGCTTACCAACCCGATGGGGGCAATTCCTAACAGGTTTCCATATCCACAGGTCGAAATTGATAACAACAGGGAAAATGTACCTGATGTGAATATCAATACTCCCGTCTGGTTTCAGAACTGATAGCCGAAAATTTTAAAAAGAATAAAGCCGGGTGCAATTTGCATCCGGCTTTTTTTTGGCACATCCTTCGCTGTTTCAAAGCTGGCTGAAGTGTTTTTTTTTGATTAATGATTGTTGATCGAATTCAATAAAACTCTCTCAACAATCTCCTTTGATCTTCCTGTTTCAACTTTCGCCCCGAGCTTCATCAAAAAATGATACAATCCCAGATGAACTCTTGTGCTGTAGATGAAATGTTTATTTCCTCTTGCTTCGTAGGTAACTGGCGCATTTTTAGTATATCCGCGGATCAGTTCCCTGTATTCGGGATCTCCAAAATCGAAGGAATCCTCAAGGTAAGGCATGGCAAATGTAAACCCGTAGTTTTTGCAAAATTCATAAAAAACACTCTCTTTTTTATCCGTGTCCGGATCTTTTCTCAGTACATCAAGCCGGAAATATAATTTTTTGATCTCTTCTTCATCCCGCTGTAAATGTGTTGGAAGCAGGCGCAGATAATCCATGAAGAAATCATCGGGAAATTTTTTTACGCATCCGAAGTCAATCACACCAAGTTTGCCATCCGGTGTGAACAGAAAATTTCCGGGATGGGTGTCGGCATGAACTTCTTCGCGATCTTGGATCTGGTGGTGAAAAAAATCCCAGATAAGCTGCCCAAAATGATTCTTTTCTTCTTGAGGTGGTTCTTTTTTCAGAAATTCATGCAGATGGACACCCTCAATAAATGTCATCGTAAGCACCTTTTCTGTAGAAAATTCAGGAATCCATTCCGGTGTGATAACTTTGTCATTACTGAACCGCGAATGAAACCGGTTGATATTTTCTCCTTCAAGGATGTAATCAGTTTCCTGCAAAAGGGTCTCTTTTATTTCATCAACATAGGAGTTAATGTCAGATTTACCCGAAATAATCTGTTTGAACAATGTTCTCGCCAGTGCAATGTCGGATGAGATGGTGTCTCTCACTCCGGGATACTGGATCTTAACTGCCACATGTTTGCCGTTTTTCAGCTTTGCTCTGTGAACCTGCCCGATGGATGCCGCAGCCATTGAGTTCAGGTTAAATTCACTGAAAAGCTGTTCAGGATATTTGCCCAATTCTTTTTTTATAAGTGATCTTACAAGCGAACGGTTAATCGGTGGTACCTGATATTGTGCGCGGGTCATCACTTCGGAAAACTCCTCAGGCAGAAAACCCTGGTCGAGGCTGAATGATTGTGCGATTTTTAGAGCAGTTCCTCTCAGTTTTGTAAATTCACCAAACATCTCTTCAGCAGTTTTTCGATGTAGGCTGGAATAATCAGATTGCTGTCTGCCCAGTGTTTTCAGATAGTGGCCGGCATAATTTTTAGCCACTTTTAGCCCGGTTTTTGCAAATATTTTGCCCCTCTGATATTTGGTTGAAGGAAAGTCGGTCATATAATTGAGGATCAGCGATCAGTTATTTTTCAATGATTGTTTTAAGTGGAGAGTTGTAAATCAAAAATTTACCAAGGTCAAAACCTTTGTCTAAAACTTGTGTGTAGAACAGCTCTTCAATAAACGAGCAAAGTTTGTCGGTCAAAGCCATGCAATGTTCATGGCTTTCGGTTTCATCACTGAAACAGGATTTCAGGATGGTGTTAAACGAATAAAAGATCAATAAATAAATCTGTTGATTCAGAAAAACACGTGATGAAGCTG
>REDS01000073.1 GCA_007693395.1 Balneolaceae bacterium
CACACTCTTTTTCCTGGATTGGTGTACAGAGCATGTTTATCTACTTTTTTGCTTTCGTGGAATTTCAAATCCCTGACCTTTCGGGTGATGAAATTGGTACGGTTGTAAATTGGAGTTTCTTTTCGCTAAACTTAATTGCAGCAATAATTCCTGTGCTTTTACTGGAACCACTGGCCAACCGTTTCGGGCGGGTTCGCACACATGCCTGGTCGCTTGTTATTATGGCTTTAGGTTATGCAGCAATTGTTTTTATGGGGAATCACCCCTACGTAATCTATATTTTAATGATGATTGTTGGGATTGGCTGGGCATCCATCATCAGTTTGCCATTTGCAATTATGAGCCAGAAAGTGGCACAGAATCAGATGGGTCTTTATATGGGGTTATTCAACCTTTCTGTTGTTTTACCTCAGCTGGTTTCCAGTTTCGGGATAGGTGAAGTGGTAGAAAATGTGCCTGATAAATCGATTCTGCTCATCATCTGCTCGATAACAGTTGCTCTATCAGCCATTAGCTGGTTTATGGTACGCGAACCAAAAGATGAGATGACAGAGAATCCTGTTTTATTTGACGAAGAAATAGAAAATAAAGCCGATTAAAACAAAAAAAGGAACTTAACGGAGTGACTTTATAAAGAGTTGCATAAACAAGATGTCTGCGTAAGTCATTTTGTTATGCTGTTTTTTCATCAGCATAATTAGGGCAAAAAAATAAATGGCACAACTCTGAGGAAGTGCCATTTCTCTTTCATGTTACGTGATGCATCAAAAGTGGTATCGTACAAATCCTTCAATCGCCTCATATTCAGCAAGGCCAAGTGCGTCGTACGTTTCTGCTGTACCACGATTTCGGTCTTCAGATCGCTGCCAGAATTCGCGGGCATCTGAACCGGGAAAAAGTGGCCGGTCTTTTTGGGATTGATGCTTAAAGATAGCCCGCCGTTTTCGTTTCAACTCTTCGGGGCTCAATGGAACTGCCATCTCAATTTCATTAACATCCCACTCTTGCCATGCACCGCGATAGAGCCACACCCAACAATCTTTTGCCCAGTCATCATTTTTAACTACTTCAAGAGCTTTGAAAATTGCTGTGAGGCAAACCCTGTGTGTGCCATGCGGATCAGAAAGATCACCAGCGGCATACACCTGATGAGGTTTGATCTTTCTGAGCAGGTCTACCGTTATCTGCACATCCTCATCAGAGATAGGATTTTTCTTTACCCTGCCTGTCTCATAAAACGGCATCTCCATAAAGTGCATGTTTTCATCGGGAACACCGCAGTATCGCCCGCCCGCTTTGGCTTCTCCACGTCGGATTAATCCTTTAATTTTTTTCACTTCAGGGGAATCAACCTGACCGGGTTGCTTATTTGCGAGGAATTCATTGACTTTACGGAATAGATTTTCTGCTGCCCGTTCTTTCATGCCGAATGCCTCGGAGTAGTCTATCACAAAATCAGCAAAGCGTACCACATCATCATCAAACACAGCGATATTACCGGATGTTTGATATGCGATGTGAACTTCGTGGCCGTGATCGGCCAGTCGAATCAGGGTGCCGCCCATTGAAATTACATCGTCATCAGGGTGTGGGCTGAAAATAATGGCTCGTTTTGGAAAAGGGGACTTTCGTTCAGGCCGTTTACTATCATCGGCATTTGGTTTACCGCCCGGCCAGCCGGTAATTGTGTGCTGGAGTTCGTTAAAAATCCGGATGTTGATATTGTAAGCCGGCCCCTGTGTGGTAATCAGGTCGGCCATACCGTTTTCGTTGTAGTTCTCGTCTGTTAGTTTGAGAATTGGTTTACCGAGTTTTTGGCAAAGCCAGACCACAGCTTTTCTAATCAGCTTATCATCCCAATCGCAGTTGCTAAGCAGCCAGGGAGTATTGATGCGCATCAGTTTTTCAGAAGCGGCATCATCAAGAACAATAACTGTATTATCGTGATTTTGAAGATAGGTTGCAGGGATGCTCTCTTTAATTTCGCCTTCAACAGTTTCACGGATTATATTGGCTTTACCCTCTCCCCACGCCATCAAAATAATTTGCCGTGCATTTAAAATGGTGCCAACACCCATAGTTATGGCTCGCCGTGGCACGTATTCTTCACCAAAAAAGTCGCTCGCAGCATCTTTACGGGTAATCTTATCGAGGGTGATGAGACGCGTTTCTGAGTCGGGGCGTGAGCCCGGCTCGTTAAACCCGATATGCCCTGTACGCCCAATTCCCAAGAGCTGAATATCTATTCCGCCAGCCTCCTCAATTTTCTTTTCATACGCTGTGCAGTAATCAAATATCTCTTGTTCGGTTACAGAGCCATCGGGAATGTGAACCTGCTCTTTTGGGATATCCACATGGTCAAACAGATGCTCATTCATAAACCGCACATAACTCTGGAGTGAATTGGGATCCATAGGAAAATACTCATCCAGGTTGAATGTGATTACGTTTTTAAAACTCAACCCACCTTCCTGGTGCATCTGTACAAGTTCATCATAAACTCCAACTGGGGTTGAGCCTGTTGCCAGACCCAAAACAGCATGTTCATTATTGGCAGCTTTTTCCTTAATAAGTTCGGCAATTTGCATTGCAACTGCTTTTACAGCGTCTGTACTCTCGGGATATATAACAGTTGGGATCTTTTCGTAGTAAGTTAATCGCGTGTTGATAGACTTGATTTTATTCTTAAGTGATTCCATATCATTTAGTTGACCAGTTGGAGAGTAATTGATTTAGTATTTATTTAGCTTTTTCAAATATAAAGATTTGAACGGAGTTTTAATGGATTGGAATCGGTTCCAAAAATCAAAATAAGGCGCTTGCAGTTTGTAATTAAGATTATAATGGTGATTTTGATAGTACCCCTTTTAAACTAAAACAATAGCCCGTGTATGGTATTTATAGTAGGTTGAGAGAATTGCATTGAAGATGATTGTAGCAGCGGGTATAGATATTGGAGGCACCGAAACCAAAATTGGTTTCGTAAACAGGGATGGTGATATGCTTGCTTTTACAAATATCGCCACAAATGCTGAAAGAGGTTATAAAGCTTTTCTGAAACAACTTCAGTCAGAGATTACGGTTTTGATTGATTCTCTATCAGCTGTTTCATTGGTGGGTATTGGCATTGCCGCCCCCACAGGTAGCTACCAGAACGGTACGATAGAGAATGCCTCTAATCTTGGCTGGCCGCGCAATCTTCCTGTATGTGACCTTTTAGGAAGTTATTTCGATGTGCCTGCTGTTATATCCAACGATGCTAATGCTGCGGCAGTTGGAGAAATGCTCTATGGTGTAGCCCAGGGAGTGGACAATTTTATTTGTATAACTCTTGGAACTGGCCTCGGCAGTGGAATTGTAGCTGATGGTAAATTACTGCTTGGCGCAGATGGCCATGCCGGTGAGCTTGGCCATTTTATTGCTGTACCTAATGGCAGGCCTTGCGCATGTGGCAGAAATGGCTGCCTGGAAACGTATGCTTCAGCTACAGGAATCGTTAAAACATATTTACAGTTATCAGAAAAAATTTCAACACATACACCATCAGAAAATAATAGCCGGTTAACAGCAAAGAATATTACTAAAGCGGCATTAGCAGGTGATGAAAATGCTCTGAAAGCATTTGAGATAACCGGCGAAATACTTGGGAAAAAACTGGCAGATGCCATATCTGTTCTCAATCCTGAACTAATCGTTTTGAATGGCGGATTATCGCGGGCAGGAGACCTTATTCTCCTTCCAACCAGAAAACACCTTGAAGAAAATCTGCTAAATATTTACAACGGAACCGTTGAAGTGAAAATATCGAAGATAAGCAGTAAGAAATCAGCCGTTCTCGGTGCGGCGGCGTTTATGTGGTTAAAACTGGACGAAGTTTCTGAAGAAGCCACAAAACAGCATCACTAATTGAAAGCCAATTAAAAGATTATCAAACCTATGAAAAATTTAGCATTCTTTACCTTTTTGACAGTAATCGCTGCTTTAATGACGCTATCATGTGCAAATGAGGAGAAAGACATAGATATGGGAACGTATCGAATTGCAGTGGGAGGGTCTGGGATAGCGATGGATTGGGAACTTATTTCAAACTTTGAGCCCGATAATAATTTCAGGGCGGTTTTCACAATTCACAATCAATCCGATATAAGTATTTCCAATGAAGGCTGGGCACTCTTTTTTAACTCCATACGCCCGCCTGTAGCCGATAGCTTTTTACCTGAATTAGAACTGGAGCATATAAATGGCGATTTTTTCAAACTAACGCCTACCGAAGATTTCCGTGAAATTGCAGCTGGTGATAGCCGAGCTATTGAGTATCTTGGCCGTTTTTTTTCTATCAAAGCATCAGACGCTCCTCAAGGGTTTTACTTTGTTTTTGATGATGGGCTAATCAAAAATGTGGATACAGTAAACATCGCGCCTTTCATAAGAACAGAGCAGGTAAATCGTTCGGAGGCTGATAGGGTGCCGGTTCCAACTCCGCAGAGTGAGTTTGAGCATAATGAGTTTCTTGCACTCATGGAACCATCACAGGTAAGCCGAATTACACCTACACCGGTTTCGTATGAGCCAGGGGAGGGCTATTACCGGTTGAACGGCAATCATATGATTTATTATCACGATAGCTTTGGCAGCGAAGCTGAAATGCTTGCCGGATATCTCAATGCGTTTGATGGTGTTCAGGCTTCCACACGGTTGATTTTTGAAGCTGATACAGAAGAAGCCGGAATTTTTCTTGATCTTGAACTGCCCGAAACAGGGAACAGTGAAGCATATACACTTGAAGTTGAGCCCGGTTCCATTCGAATAAAAGCTACCGAAAGTCCGGGAATTTTTTACGGAGTTCAAACCCTTCGCGCAATGATACAATTTGAAGACCCGGACGATTTGAAAATTGAGGCTGCAATGATAGAAGATGAACCCGCTTTTGGCTACCGGGGTATGCACCTGGATGTTTCCCGAAATTTTCAGCCTGTGGAAAGTGTAAAACGGCTTTTAGATATCATGGCAATGTACAAAATGAATAAGTTTCATTTCCACCTGACAGATGATGAAGGCTGGAGGCTTGAAATTGAACAGCTGCCGGAGTTAACAACGGTTGGCGGAAGACGGGGCCATACAGAAACCGAAGAAAATTACCTGATACCATCGTACGGTTCCGGGCCTGATCCATCCACCGCAAATGTTTTTGGCAGCGGCTGGTACACGCGTGAGCAGTATATGGATATTTTACGCTATGCCACTGACCGCCACATCGAAGTAATTCCCGAAATTGATGTACCCGGCCATGCACGCGCTGCCATTGTTGCAATGAAGGCACGGGCTCAACGGCTTAGTGATGCGGGAGATGATGCTGCAAATTATTATCGACTGGATGAACCGGGAGATCAGTCAGAATATCTGTCGATACAAAATTTTAATGATAATGTGATTAACGTCTGTATTGAATCAACCTATCGTTTTCTTGATTTGGTTTTTGATGAGGTGATATCCATGCACGAGATGGCGAATGCGCCACTGCGAACAATACATATTGGTGGCGATGAAGTGCCGGCCGGTGTTTGGCAAGGCTCGCCGGCGTGCGAAGCGTATATGGCCGAGCATAACATTGATGATACACAAGGCCTTCAGGTTCACTTTTTCGGAAAACTGCGCGACATGCTTGCTGACCGTGATTTGCAAATGGCCGGCTGGGAAGAGATCGCTTTTATGGGTGAGCCGCACGGCGAAGCAAAAACTCCCAACCCCAATTATGCCGGTACCATGATTCCTCACATTTGGTCGAATATCTGGGGAAGCGGAACCGAAGATTATGCTTACACACTTGCCAATATGGGGTATGAAATCATCATGTCGCATGCATCAAATTTCTATTTCGATTTTGCGTACAACAAGCACTGGGAAGAACCCGGTTTCTACTGGGCTGCCATGTTCGATACAAAAGAGCCTTACTCATTCATACCGACAGATCTTTATCGAAATGCCAGAACGGATAGTTACGGCAATCCAATTGCACCCGACTATTTTGATGATGCCATTCGCCTGACTGATCAGGGACGGGAAAATATACTTGGTTTACAAGGACAGCTATGGACGGAAACAGTGAATGAACCCGGTAGAATGGACTATATGATCTTTCCCAGGATGCTTGGCCTTGCTGAAAGAGCCTGGGTAGGTGATGCCGACTGGGCCGAACACGCCAATACCGAAGAAATGTGGGCTGCAAGAGACATAGCCTGGAATGAATTTGCAAACCGGATTGGCCGTTTTGAATTGAATCGATTAGACGCTCTTTACGGTAATCTTAATTACCGAATTCCTGTACCGGGTATAGTAATTCGCGATGGCGAACTGCATGCAAACAGCCCGTTTCCGGGGCTTACCATTCGCTACACGCTTGATGGTGAAGAACCCGACGGTAATTCAGCGGTATATGACGGGCCGGTGGATATTGGAAGCGCACAAACAGTTAAAGCAGCCATTTTTAACAGCGAAGGCAGGCAGGGCAGAACGGCAACAGTATCTGCCAAGAATTGATTTATTCCGCAATTTTATTTTTATAGTACTGTTGTTTACACATATAGAATGTATTTTAGTACTAAATTGGTTTGCGGTATATGGAAAGATTAAACATCGATAAAGTTGCGAAGCTTGCACTCGTATCGCGGTCGGTGGTGTCGAGAGTTATTAACAACCACCCCAACGTAAGTGAAGAAGCCCGCCAGCGCGTTCTCGAGATAGTAGAAAAATACAATTATCGCCCCAACAGTGTTGCGAGAAGCCTTGCCACCCGAAGCACCTATCAAATAGGGGTGTTAACCAGCCGAATTGGTGAAGAGAGCCTGGGTAATGGGTACTGGTCGCTTCTGTACCTCGGCATTTTTGAAGAGTGTATTCGCCGTGGCTACTATGTGCATTTCTCTTTTTACTCCACATCCATGGCGGATGAATTGCATCAATATCTGTTGAATGAACATCACCTGGATGGAGTTATCTGCCTGAATGAAGAGGTAACCGACTTCACCGTAAAAAAGCTCGCCGAAAAACAGATTCCAATTGTATTGGTTGGCCATAACCCAAACTACCCAGATATTTGTTCAGTTGATGTAAACAATTATGATGGTGCCTATCTGGCGGCTAAACATCTTATTAAACTTGGCCATACAAAAATTGGCGGTATTTTCGGTGACCAAAACGTACAAGAGACCGAGCACAGAATGAAAGGATTTGCCGATGCACTGAAAGAAGCCGGTCTAACTCCCGATGAGATTCACAAAGCTGTTGGTGGCTACACACAGAGAGATGGCTATCGCACGATTAACCGTTGGATCAAGAAATACCCGGAAATTACAGCCGTATTCTGCGCAAGTGACACAATAGCGATGGGCGTTCTGCTTGGCCTTTATGAGAATAACATTAGCGTGCCGGATCAGTTTTCTGTTGTTGGCTTTGACGGGCTGCCCATCTCAAGATATTTGATACCACCATTAACTACCATTCTCCAGCCAACCTATGGTAAGGGGGAAAAGGCCGCTCAGTTATTAATAGACAATATCAACAACAGAGAGAAAGAGGCGGTTCATGTTGACCTCGAGCCACAACTTATAATCCGTAAGAGTACGGCCCCGCCAAGAACTACATCGTAAAAAGAGCATTATTTTGCGGCTTTAAATTTATCGATGGTCTCTTTCGTGTAATCCGATAAAACAAGTTTACCGCTTATTTCGGCTCTTTGCTCAAGTGTGGCACCCCAATGGCCGGTTGCCTGCCAGAAAATATCCTTCATATTACGCAATGCTTCCGGGTTACTGGCGGCAAGGTCAGCCGTGATGCGGGATACTTCAGCATCAAGTTCTTCAACAGAGCCTGCAAGTTTGTTGTAGAGGCCATAAGTTAGTGCCCACTCCGCGGTGAACCAACTTTTTGCGTCGAGCGCGAGCGTAGAAAATGCAGAAACCCCAAGTTTGCGCCCAACCGCAGGGCCAACCACAAACGGGCCTATACCCAGCGATAGCTCACTTAACTTGATGGATGCACTATTCAGAGCAATGCAAAAATCAGAAGCAGCAACAAGCCCTATGCCGCCACCCACCGTTTTTCCATGTACCCGGGATACAATAATTTTCGGGCAGGTACGCATGGCATTAATTACAAGGGCAAATCCCATAAAGAACTCTTTACCCTCATCCAGATGGTTAATCGCCATAAGTTCATCAAAAGAAGCCCCTGCACAAAAAGCCCCTTCACCGCTGCTCTTTAACAGAACAACCCGTGCTTCCTCATCTTTTCCGGCAACATGAATGGTTGATGCAAGTTGGCGGAGCAATGTGCCCGGCAAGGAGTTCCCTTTTGGGTGGTAAAACTCAATAACACCTGTATTATTTTTTACAGAGTAGGTTACAGTACCGTTTTCATGTTTGGTCATAGCAGCAATTGATTATGGTAGATTTTATTGATGTGATGAATACATGTTGCGCTGATATTCCAGCCGCTAAAGGTTACCCTTTAATTTTTAAGAATTCAATAACAGTTCTCTCAAAACAGCTGGTTGATTCTCGCAGAAGTATGCGGAAGTTGGGTGACTGTAAATCTTCAGCGTCCGTCAGCTTGTACGTCCGCGAGAAATCTGAGGGGGAATACATTGGTTCTCGCAGAGGATCGCAGACGGTTACGCAGAAGTACGCAGACGATGGTTTGTGTATTAATACATCAGCGCTCGTCAGCGGTTCGTCCGCGACCGTCAGCGAGAAAGCCTTAAGGGTGGTCATATTATCGGACTGCTTATCAAAGATTATTCACAATTCGTGTTATCGAGTTTTTGATTAAAACGGAGTTGAAATTGATTAGGAGGCCCAGTTTTTTGTCTGCAAGTTTCAAATAGGTGAGAAGCTGCTTATGATGAACATCAAGGAGGTTTTCGACGGATTTCACTTCGATAATTACCTTGCTTTCGACCAATAAATCGAGCCTGAAACCATGGTCTAATTTTATATGGTCATATTCTATGGGTACCGGAACTTGATTTAATACATGAAGCCCCTCTTTCTGTAATTCGTATTTTAAAACAGTTTCATAAACCGATTCAAGCAGGCCCGGCCCAAGGTTTCTGTGAACAGTGATAGCTGCACCTCTGATGATATAGGAGATTTCATTTTCTGTCATTTTTCCATTCTCAAATTGAATATTGGTTTTACTTATATGAGCTAAAAAAGAGAGATGCCTTACAGTTTTTTCTCGCAGAGGTACGCAGAAGTTCGCAGATGGTGGTTTGTGTGTTACTCTTCAGCGCTCGTCAGCGTAAACGTCCGCGCCCGTCCGCGAGAATATTGTAGGGGCTGTATGGTTGGTTCTCGCAGAGGTACGCAGACGGGTTACGCAGAAGTACGCAGACCGTAAATTTTGGGTAAAATTATCAGCTTTTTATAAAGATTCATCAGCAGTAAACATAGCATAGCCGCTACTTTAAAAAAAAATGTAACATTTTAGGTTTTCGTACATCATTATTAAGAAGAAACAATCAACTGTTGGCGAAAATCTGGGGCAAATTAACCAAAAAGTTATTTATCAAAAGAAAACAAACCGTAAATCATACGCTATGCATGAAGAGAAAAAACCACGTAAACAAACAAACAAACAAACAAACAAACAAACAAACCTGAAACCCTTAACGGCA
>REDS01000165.1 GCA_007693395.1 Balneolaceae bacterium
TTCAATTTCTGAAATTTCAACATTTGCTGTTCTTTCGCCGCCAATTTCTGTATACAATTCGGCTGAGCCCCCTCGCATTACGAAGTAATCGATAACCATACCTTTCTCACTTGTCTGTTCTGGTGTGGCATTTTTCACGTTTGTGAGTATTAATTGAAGATTGTTATCAGGAATTTGCTGCTCTACATAAACTGATGGCGAATCTACAATCAGTTCATTGATAACAATTTCATCAGAAAATATTGACCAAAGATCCAGTGAAATTGATATCTCACCAATTGAAATCGCATCCTCTTGTCCAAAATCATCCGGATTGGCAACACGGAAACCATAAATCGTACCATTGCCTGACAGAGGCGAAATTGAAACACGATCTACCGTAACAGATGTGCCTGTCATCTCCGACCCAATAGTTTCGATACTGTTCTTCACCATCCTGTCGATCGAAAATGTTGCAATTACAAAAGTAACTGCGAGTACGAGAAGCAGAAGTGCGAGTATTTTTTTCATGATGTTTTGATTAGAGTTTCAGATCAAAAAAGAACTGAGTTTCTGTGAATAGCACCGTGGCCCCCTACTACTATTACATCCCCACGATTGTTTCCAGCAATAGCGGAGAGGTTTTCAAGCGTAAAAAACTCAAGCTCTTGCCATCGACTTCCATCATAACGTATCAATGTACCGCTGATGCCGACTGCAATTTTATTATTTGGACTGCTTCCCCACATTGCATAGAGCCCTCTTGTGGTACCACTCAATATACTTTTCCATTCATCACCATCAAAGTGCAGTAATGTACCTCCGCTTCCGGTTGCATACACACTACTCTCATTGAGTCCCCAGACAGAAAATAGTGGCGGATTCCCTTCTGAAATTCTACTCCAGGAATCTCCAT
This sequence comes from Balneolaceae bacterium, assembly GCA_007693395.1. Taxonomy (GTDB): domain Bacteria; phylum Bacteroidota; class Rhodothermia; order Balneolales; family Balneolaceae; genus Rhodohalobacter. Next base: position 896 of record REDS01000165.1, read on the forward strand.
CATAGTGTAGTATTACGCCGTCTGTACTACTTGCAAAGATATTTTCATCGGACGTACCCCAGATTCCACTTAGAATGTCGAGACCGGTTTCTTCAAAAATGCTCCAGTTTTCTCCATCATATCGCAGTATAGTACCACCAAATCCAACTGCATAGACACTGTTTGATGAGCTTCCCCAAACATCCTGCAGATTTAGTGTGACATTGCTCTCCATCATATTCCATGATTCCCCATTATAATGAAGAATGGTGCCAAACTGGCCAACAGCAAAGATATTTTCTGATGAACTTCCCCAAATTCCGTTTAACTGCCGTTCGGTTCCACTCTCCATCAACTCCCAGTCTGTTCCCTCAAGGCGAAGAATTATTCCGGACCCGCCGGCAACATAGAAATCATTTTGTTCACTGCTCCAGGCAGCCTGATAAGGCACCCGTGGCCATGGAAAGTCGGTTACAGGCTCTGCATCCGGACTCTCACCCAAATCTGCACACCCAGTGAGAAGCAGTGGTACTGCCAACAATATGAGGATGCTCAATCTCTGCATAGTTACCAAACGCTTTTGTTTAACTATCCGTACAATTTTTGCTTCAATCTGATTCTATATTACTAATAATGAAAAAATTTCAATCAAAGTTCTACTGCGGTGTGCCTGTACATATTATTTTTGTTCGGATCCATCAATCCTTCAGAGTTATACGGTTCGATTCTTTTTCGAATAGTTTCAACCTGCCGATCCACTTCTTCGGCAGGAAATCCTCTCTTCTTCAGATTTAAAATCTCCTGATGGGTCTCCTCAATGATGGTACGTAGTTCCGGATCATCTGCACAAAGAAATGCATTCGGAATTTCGCCGCGCAATCTGCTCTGCTCGTACTTTATTGAGGCTATGAAATAGAGCATAACAGAAGCAGTAAACAGTTTAAAATTATTTCTCGTTAAGTAACTCACTGAAACCAGTTTATCAATGAGCTTCATCTCTTTACTTAAGTAATCTTGATTTAATTTAAGTGATAAACTACTCATTTTATCAACCCCATATGCTTCAATAATTGACAAAACCCTTTCAACACCTGCAAGAGAGTAAGCGATTCCCGTACTGTGGAGTGGATCCACAAAACCATACGTGTGGCTGAGTGCAATCCAGCCATCTCCGTACGATTTATCAAGCTTTCGCTGCAGCCTGCCCGACTGTATGATTTTTCCGGGCACTTCTGCAAGTTTTGCATCTCTGAATACCCGGCTCAACGATGGATATTTCTGCATAAGCGCCTCCCAATATTCAGCAGCTGTATCTACAATCGATTGTGTGTGATTATCAATCACAATACCCGCACTCAGCAGATCATTATTGAAGCGGAGCATCCATATCCAACCCTCATCGATGAGTTGGTGCAGAGCAGAGTCATCGGGGCTATATGGATAATCATCTGTAAAAAAGTCTTTGCTATGCAAATAGTCGTGCCATTTCCCAACACCTTCAAAATGCGAATAGATCGAAGATGAGTTAGTATCAAAGCTATCTGAGCTGCTTTTTGTACCAAAAAATTTACCTGAAAAATGCGGTGAGCCTGTCGCATCAATAATCCATTTAGAGGTAATGCCGAAGACTTCCCCATTTTTCTGATAGTAAATATTCCAAAAAACAAGCGGATCTCGTTCTATGGTTTGAATCTCTGCCGATTCATGAAGCGTTATTCCCACATCCAATGCTTTATCAGCCAGAAACTGATCCACATCACTTCTGAGCCAGTTTGTGTCTGAATTCTCATCATCATAACTGGCGGCAACCAGAAGTTCATTTGAATGATTTTTATCACTCAGGAATGCTTTACCCGGCTGATGCGGATAGTAGCTGAAGCCTCGCTTAAGTCCGCAAACCAGTTCAGGGTGGTATTTTTGCCAGCTTCCGTATCTTGAGAGTTCCTTTAGAAAAGGGAGATCATATGTTTCGGATAAATTTCGTAATATCATGTCTGCTATTGGTGTAGACGATTCACCTACAGAAAATCTTGGGTGTTTTTTTCTCTCAATCATACAAACCCTGTACCCTGCCTGCTTCAGGCACATGGCTGTGATTGAGCCGGCAAAGCCCGAGCCGGCAATCAAAAAGTCAAAAGTATCCTGATCTCTTTCTGTTTCGTTCATGTTCTGCAACTACATTCAATATTTGGTATGATGTTTTGGATCAGATTCATCTTATCTATCCGATCTTTTCTTTGATCTATACATTTGTCACAATCAGAAAATTTCTCAAGATCCCAAACGTCGCAAAAAACTCTTCCTTTTTTAAGCTTCAATGCCTGCTCGAACACGGCTTCAAGGGCTTCAAGCCGCGGTGGCACAAAATCTCCATTCTCCTGAAGTTTATCCATAATTCCATTACCAGCACGCGTTGGGATAATCGAGCAAGCCGTTACCCCGGCTTCAAAAGCAAATTCAACCGACCGCAAACACCACTCAATATTTTCTGATTCATCCGTCAGAAAGGGCGGATTCAGAAGAATAAATGCCCTTACATCAATCCCGATTTCATTCAGGTGATCGGTACTTTTTTTAAACAGATCTGTAGTAATCTGCTTATTCAGTTTCGGCAAAACGTACGGATGAATCGTCTCCAGGCCCATCGCAATTTCAAACGTACCGTTGAGCTGATCTTTGAATTCGCGAATGTACGGCCCTGTAAGCTTTGGGTGGTTTTCTACAATCACATGATCATATGGTGAAATAAGCCCGGAGATGGCCCGATAGTCAGACACGGGGATCGCTTTGCCATCAAAAAAATTACCGCTGTTATACAGTTTTATCACAGAAGCATCAGGCAAACGATCAAGTGCATACTCAATCTGATGTACAATTGCGCCCTCTGGCGTAGGCTCATCAGTGGTGTGGCGCCACAGATCACACATCACGCACTTAAACGGACACTCTTTATTGGTAAGAAAAATAGTGTTTACCGCTTCAACTTTGCCCGATTTCTGCACTTCATGTTCATGCAGAAACAGATATGGTTTGTTTATGTCCAGCTCTGCTTTATCAGGTCGTAGAGACTCAACAAGTTGGTTACTTATTTCAAATTTCAATGTAAGATCTTCCTTCTGTTTACGTAGAGATTTAAAATACAGGTTGATTCTCTGAGATGCTTATACAGATCCTGAAATTCAGGAATCAATTATCGGGATAACTGTGTAATCAATAAATCATTGCCTATTTTTCAACTGATTTTTTAAACCATCTGCAGAATGAAATTTTTCTTATTAGCGCTCTTATTTTTTGTCTCATTTACCTCCGGTGCAGCACAGACTCAAACACAGACTTCATTTGAAACCTCTGCACTAATCAGCTCAGAAGGCACCACACCATTCTGGCTGCAATCGAACCGATACGGAATGTATTCGCAGAACGGCAGCCAATTTTTTACCCGGTTTCAGTACCACTCATCAATCGATGATCTGGGGCCCTTCGATATTCTTTACGGTGCCGATCTGATCGCGCGACCGGCAATCAACTCTACTATAAATTTTAACCAGGGATATCTGAAACTAAGGGCTTATGGCTTTGAATTGGCAGCAGGCCGCTTTCATAACACATCACCCCTACACGATGAAGAGCTCAGTATGGGTTCACTCGGCGTGAGTGCAAATGCGAACCCAATTCCACAAGTTCGTATTGGCCTATATGATTGGACTTCAATTTCTTTTACAAATGATTTCATAGAAATTCGAGGCCATCTTTCGCATGGATGGCTGGGAAGCAGAAGATTTACAGATGATGTATTGCTGCATGAGAAAGTTGGCCATTTACGCGTAGGAGGAGATTTACCGGTGAATCTTTACGGCGGACTTGCCCATTACGCCAAATGGGGTGGTAACAACCACCCTGTTGATGGAGATATACCCGCGCGCCTCTCTGATTGGTGGAATGTATTTTTTGCCCTGGGCGGCGATGAATTCACCCCCGGAGCTGAGCAAGCCTATGCACTTGGTGATCATCTTGGTGCATGGGATTTGGGCTTCTACCTGAATCTTGATGACGTAAATGTGAAAGTGTATCGCCAGTTCCCTCTCGAAACGAAGGATAATCTAAAGTTTAAAAGTCCGCAGGATGCACTCACAGGCATTTCATTCGAGTTCTCTGAAAATGTACGGCTGCCTTTTGATCGCTTTCTCTACGAATTTCTCTACACAAAATTTCAGGATGGTGAGCGCAGGCCAAACATTGTAAACGGCAGAAACTGTGTTGAAAATCCCGATCCCGCAATCTGCCGTGATAACTACCGCGGAAATGAGGACTATTACAACCACGGGCTCTATAGAACCGGCTGGGCGTATAATTTCAGAACTATCGGGAATCCGCTTTTCATATTAAATGAGGAGAATCTTGGCATCGTGAATAACCGGATTGTGGGCCACCATGTTGGTTTTATCTCAACATTTGGCGATGTTCAGCTAACCGGTAAAGCAACCTACAGCCGCAACTACGGTAAATATTGCGATAACCGAATTCCCGATATTGGTGAAGGTGAACTTTTTGGCATCCGCTGCGAGAATATTGTTGATACAATTGGCGGACGAATGATTGAGCAGTGGTCGTTCATGGCCTCAAGTGTAATTCCTCTCAATCTGAGTGAATTACCAAACCTCAGCCTGTTATTTGAGCTCGCATTTGATAACGGCGCCCTTGTTGGCGATCAATTTGGCGGTCTGATCGGTATTCGCTGGAACCCGAATTAAATCAGGGTTAAGTCTATTCTCAACCCTGATTCCAGCAATCTTTATCTGTAAATAGACGCGAAATAGTCTCTGTATACCGACTCATCTTTCGGAAATACTTTTTCGAAATCATCCATTTTCACTGTGCCGTGCTGCATTCTTCGCTTTGGAAATACCGGCATATCATGTCCGGTGATGGCTTTCACTCCCCGTTGCACTACTTCGCCTTTCAGCGCATAGAGCTCTTCGTGCTTCCAGTCGGTCAGCTGTATGAATGGGATTCCCTCGGAAACTTCAATCACATTGGGAAGCGTATAGGGGCTGAACCCTTTAAAGCCATATTTTCCGGACGTTGCATATACACGAACATGCCCGCGGCTCTGTCCGCCACTGTACGTTAAACTGTGTTTGATTTTATCTACACCCCACCCTTCGTGGTATAAAAGCGGATTCCCCAGCACACTTCGGATAGTCAGCTCGGGATTATCCTCAATCGGGTATGATTTGAGATTTTCGTCACCGCCGTCTCCATCTGCAAGATATTTCCAGTCAGGATATCGCTCTCTGATTTTTTTACAGAGCGCTAATGCCATCGTTGCCGCTTCCACATCGCGCGCTTTGTAATCTTCAATCACACGGATGGTCTCTTTATAATCGAGATCTGAAAGTTCACCCTCAAACACCTCAAGAAACATACTCAGCCCTAACGAGTCCAGAAAATCGAACGCTTGCTGGCCATCCGGTCCGTTGTTGATGGATAATGTAAATGCCTTCAGCCTGGCAGGTGATTCTCCCCTCTTCAGCAGGAGGTTGTAAAGGGTGAGAAATACAGAACCGCTATCAATTCCACCCGAAAAGAGTACTCCAATCGGTTCATCTTTTGGGATGGAATCAAGCCATTTGGAGCATTCATTGGCCATCGCACCCACATACGCTTTCCCGATCTCATCCAGATCAGAATTGAGCGTGTTTCTTTGTGGGGTGAAGTATCGTTTATAATTGGGATTGGGATCCGGGCAGCCTACCACATCAAGACGGGTAACGTAATGAGCCGGTGCCATGCGGGTGTAATCCGGCCTGAATTGATCTTCAAGGCCTATCTCCTTCAGATATTCATAGATATCGTCAATACGATCAGCTACGATTAGGAGCGGACCTGCAACCTGTTTTGCCATAAAATAGCGCATAGGCCGGCCGATTGACCGTGCCATAAAAACCTGCTGGCCAACTTTGGTTACAATGGCAAAATTTCCCTCTATTTGCCGCACTTTTTCGGGGTCGCCCGTGGAAATAATCTGTTCTGCCTCTTCGTGAGACATATTAAAAATCTGGTTGTGCTGCGGGTCAATTAAATTGACGTAATCATCGAGTTTCTGAACTACTTTAGGCATAATCTTGCAATAATTTTTTTGTTAAGTCTGTTTTGAAAATGATACGAATTTGTTAGAAGAATAGTATCTGAAATCTGGGCGTTCCCATCGTTTGATCTCATAAAGCAGAATCGGAACTCAATTCGCGAAAAGAGTTGGGGTTTAACCAACTTTTTTAAATCTTGAGAGAACGAACAAAAAAACAGAAGAACCTATCATGAGAAATTCCGGCTATTTACTTGGCTTTGATTTGGGGAGCTCATCCATCAAAGCGACATTATTAGATGCAGAAACGGGGAAAACAGTTGCGAGTGCACTTTCACCTGAAGAAGAGATGAGAATCATCTCAAAAAAAAGGGAGTGGGCCGAACAGGATCCCGAAACATGGTGGGCCCATCTTTGTAAAGCATCGAAAAAGGTTCTTCGAAAATCCGGCGTCAATCCGGAGGCTGTTCAGGCGATTGGAATATCGTACCAGATGCATGGACTTGTGCTTGTGGATGAGAACCAAAACGTACTAAGACCCTCAATTATTTGGTGTGACAGCAGGGCCACGGAGATCGGCAAGCGGGCATTTGATGAGTTGGGTGAACAGGTTTGCCTCGAACGATTTCTGAATTCACCGGGAAATTTCACGGCTTCAAAACTGAAGTGGGTGAAAGAGAAAGAGCCTGAAATTTACAACAGCATTCACAAAATGATGCTGCCGGGCGATTATGTATCCATGAAAATGTCCGGTGAAATTTCCACCACACACACCGGTTTATCTGAAGGGATTTTGTGGGATTACAAAGAGAATCAGCTTGCCCGAACATTACTGGATTATTATGAAATTGATGAAAGATTAATACCTGATGCACATCCATCCTTCGCTGAGCATGGTAAACTTACTGCTGAGGCAGCCGACGAGTTAGGCCTGAATAGAGGTGTGCCAATAACCTATAAGGCTGGTGATCAGCCAAATAATGCGTTCTCACTGAATGTTTTGTCATCTGATGCAGGCGCAGCTACAGCCGGTACATCCGGTGTGATATATGGGGTATTCGAAAAGCCGGTATTTGATGAAAAATCCCGTGTGAACTCATTTATTCATGTGAATCATACGGACGAGAATCCATCATACGGAGTGCTTCTGTGCATTAACGGAACGGGCATTTTATATCGATGGATTAAACAAAATCTCATCAGGAATGAAACCATCAATTATGACAAGATGAATAATCTTGCGCTGAACACTCCCATTGGGGCCGATGGTATCATCATACTTCCTTTTGGAAATGGCTCAGAGCGTATACTTGAGGATAAAAATCCCGGAGCCCGTTTTATCGGACTTAATTTTAACCGCCACGAAACGGGACATCTTCTGCGTGCCGCACTTGAAGGCATTGTTTTTTCGATGAAGTATGGATTTTCCATCATGAAAGGGATCAGCATTTCGCCGAAAATAATTCGGGCAGGGCGTGCAAATCTGTTTTTGAGTCCGCTGTTCCGTGAAGCTTTTGCAAACAGTACGGAGTCTGTTCTTGAATTGTATGATACGGACGGATCGGAAGGGGCCGCTCGCGGTGCCGGACTGGGTGCAGGCATATTTTCTGATGAAAAAGAGGCATTCACCGGCCTGAATATAATTGAAACGATCGAACCCGAACTCAAAAAAACAGAACTATACGCTACAGCGTACCAAAACTGGCTTGAAGAGCTGAACGCAATCACTGCCTAACACTGCCAATTAATTGTAGAATAAAACCCGGATTAACGATGTCACACATAAACGAATTCTTCCCGAATATCAGCAAGATACCTTTTGAAGGCCCTGAATCTCACAATCTTCTTGCATTCACACACTACGATGAGAACCGGATTGTTGCCGGCAAAACGATGAAGGAGCATTTCCGCTTTGCGGTGGCATACTGGCACTCGTTCTGCAATGAGAACAGTGATCCGTTTGGTGTTGGCACCCGCATGTTTCCATGGGATAAATCATCAGATCCGATGGAGAATGCCAAATACCGTATGGATGCCGCCTTCGAATTTATTACCAAACTGGGTGTGCCCTACTACTGCTTTCACGACAGGGATCTGGCACCTGAGGGAGAATCCATTTCACAATCAGAAAAAAACCTGAACGCTATGGTTGCACGTGCAAAAGAGATGCAAAATGAGACCGGCGTGAAACTGCTCTGGGGTACAGCAAACCTGTTTACCCACCCGCGATACATGAATGGCGCTGCAACCAATCCTGACTTTACCGTGGTTTGCCACGCCGCTGCACAGGTAAAAGCGGCACTTGATGCAACTGTAGAACTGGGTGGCGAAAATTATGTGTTCTGGGGCGGACGAGAAGGCTATATGCACCTACTCAACACCGATATGAAGCGGGAGATCGACAACATGGGCAGATTCCTGAGAGCCGCCCGCGACTACGGACGAAAAATTGGTTTTGAAGGCACATTTTTGATTGAACCCAAGCCAATGGAACCAACCAAACACCAATATGACTACGATGCGGCCACAGTATTGGGTTTTCTGCATGAACAAGATCTGGCCGATGATTTCAAACTGAACCTGGAAGCGAATCACATTACACTTGCCGGCCACTCGTTTGCGCA
>REDS01000166.1 GCA_007693395.1 Balneolaceae bacterium
CCCCAACTACATACAGAATTCTGTTTCTGAGGTCCTCAATTTTAAAGATGTTTCGGAAATTTTCTATTAAACTCATGTATAGGTTACTGCTGAGAGCTATTTATTATGAGATGATTGTAACCGAGCCTCCGGCAGACTCAATCTTTTCTTTTGCTGATTTACTGCATGCATGTACTTCGATCGATATTTTCTTATCGATATCACCCGTACCGAGCAGTTTTACAAGGCTATTCTTATGCATAATTCCTGAGGAAACAAGATCTGAATGAGTAACCTTATCAGACAACCTGCCTGCCTCAATATGTTTAAGCAGGGTTTCAATATTCAATGCCTGGTACTCAGTTCTGAATCTGTTTTTGAAACCAAATTTCGGCAATCTTCTTTGAAGTGGCATTTGTCCACCTTCAAATCCTGCTTTAACCTTACCGCCACTTCGGGATTTTTGCCCGTTGTGCCCACGGCCAGACTGTTCACCTGTACCGGAACCCTGCCCGCGGCCTACACGCTTTCTGTTCTTACGATTTGCAGCAGGTGCTTTTAATTCATGTAATTTCATTGCGTAATACCTTTAATATATTATCCTTCAAAAACTTTACTTACGCTAACTCCTCTGCGCTGTGCCACTTCGAGAGGGTCAGTCAGGTTTCTGAGTGCTTCGTAAGCAGCCTTTACCATGTTGTGCGGATTTGATGATCCCAGCGATTTCGAGAGAATGTTCTGAACACCCGCAACGTCGAGTATTGCTTTTACAGCTCCACCGGCAATTACACCGGTACCTTCAGCAGCTGGCCTGAGAAGAACTTCCCCTGCACCGGCTTTTCCAACCACTGGGTGGTGGATACTTCCTGTTTTTGTAAGCGGAATTTTGATCAGATTTTTCTTTGCATTGTCAAAGCCCTTCTGAATAGCATCAGAAACTTCATTCGCTTTACCTAAACCATGCCCAACAACACCTTCACCATTACCTACTACTACAATAGCGTTAAAGCTGAATCTTCTACCACCTTTTACTACCTTGGCAACACGGTTAATGTGTACCAGTTTCTCTTCAAGGTTTAAGTTGGCTGCTGGAATATTATGTTTTCTTCTGATTTTTGGCATGAGTCAATTTATTTATAATTCTAATCCACCTTCGCGGGCACCATCAGCAGCTGCTTTTACGATGCCGTGATATTTATAACCGCTTCTGTCGAATACTACTTTTGTGTAGCCTTGGTCTTTTGCAATTTCAGCCAATGCACTACCAACTACATAAGCAGCTTCAACAGTTGTTTTGTCTTTAATGGCATCTGCTAAATCAGCTGATCTGGTAGAAACTGATAAAATCGTTTTGTTTTCCAGATCATTAAACAGTTGCAGGTAAACGTGCTTGTTACTTTTGAAAATACTGAGACGTGGCCTTTCAGCAGTTCCACGAATAGTAGAGCGAATTCTTCGCCTGATCTTATTTCGTCGTTCGGTTTTGATTCTATTTTTTCTCATTACTCAATTACCTTTAATTATTTAGCAGCTGATTTACCGGCTTTACGTCTTATCTTCTCATCAAGATAGCGAACACCTTTTCCTTTGTACGGTTCAGGCTTTCTCATAGCCCTGATTTTTGCCGCTACCTGGCCTACAAGTTCCTTGTTAATTCCTGAGATATTGATGATTGTATTTTTTCTTGATTTAGTATCAATTTCAATCTCAATTCCTTCCGGTGGTACAAAGTAAATTGGATGAGAATAACCAAGACTAAGTTCAAGCACTCCATTGTTGAACATGGCTCTGTATCCAACACCAATAATTTCGAGTTGTTTTTTGTAACCGTTGGTTACACCTTCAACCATATTGTTGATCAGTGATCTGTAGAGGCCATGAAGTGATTTATGCTCTTTTGTGTCACTTGGGCGTGAAACAATAATTTCACTCTCGTTTACTTCAACTTTGATATCCGGATGAATTCGAAGTGTGCTTGACCCTTTATCACCCTTTACGGTAACAACGTTATCTGCACCGATACTCAATTCTACGTTGTTTAAGAGAGCAATGGGCTGTTTTCCAATTCTCGACATGTTATTAAAATCTTTGAATTAATAGATGGAGCAGAGTACTTCTCCGCCAACATTAAGTTTACGTGCTTCCTTATCTGTCATAACACCTTTTGATGTTGACACAATAACAATGCCCAGGCCATTGTAAAATCTTGGAAGCGTGTCGCTACCGGTGTATTTGCGTAATCCTGGTTTAGAAATACGATTAATCTCCCTGATAACAGGCTTACCGTATGCGTCATATTTAAGAAACAACCTGAGCACTCCTTGTTTGCCATCTTCAATATCGATAAAACGGCTGATGTAGCCTTTATCAACAAGAATTTTAGACATAGCTCTTTTTAGCTTAGAAGCGGGTATATCTACTCTTCTGTGGCCTGCCTGCTGAGCGTTTCTGATACGGGTTAAAAAATCTGAAATGGTGTCGCTATTCATAATCTAAATTATTGGTGTTACCAGCTTGCTTTTCTTACGCCCGGTATTTTTCCATCCAGGGCGAGTTCACGGAATTTGATTCTTGATACACCATACTTTCCAATGTATCCGCGGGATCTACCGGTAATGCCGCATCGATTTCTAACCCTTGTTGGGCTTGCATTTCGAGGCAGTTTTTGAAGGCCTTCATAATCGCCGGCTTCTTTAAGTTCACGGCGTTTTTCGGCGTACTTATCTACAGTTGCTTTTCTCTTTTCGTTACGTGCTATCCAGGATTTTTTTGCCATTGATACGTTTGTTTTGTGTTCAAATTATTTTTTAAATGGCATTCCAAAGTGTTTCAATAATGCAAAAGCCTCTTCATCGGTTTCTGCACTTGTAACAAATGTGATGTCCATTCCATGAACCACATTTATGTCATCTACATTGATTTCAGGAAAAATTGTGTGCTCTTTAATGCCCATGGTATAGTTACCACGTCCATCAAAACTTTTATTCGGCACTCCCTGAAAGTCACGGGTTCTTGGCAATGAGAGGTTAATGAGCCTGTCAAGAAACTCATACATAATCTTGCCGCGCAGAGTTACTTTGCAGCCAATTGGCATGCCTTCGCGCAGCTTAAAATTTGATACAGATTTTTTTGCTTTGGTTTTTACAGGCTTTTGGCCTGTAATCAACCCGATGTTATTAACCACTGTATCCAGATATTTCCCATCATTAATTGCATTACCTGCTCCAACATTAATCACAATTTTTTGGAGTTTAGGTACTGCCATTACATTTTCGTAGTTGAACTCTTTGGTGAGTTTATCAACCACTTCATCTTTATAAATTGTATGTAATCTTGCTTCAGCCATTATTCTTACTTATCTATAATTTCGCCACTATTCTTTGCATAACGTACCCAGCGTCCGCCACCTTCTTCTTCAATTCGCTTTCTTCCGATTCTTGATGGCTCATCAGTGGTAGGGTCAATCACCATAACATTCGAAATGTGTACGGATGCTTCTCTCTTAAGCCTGCCACCCTGCGGATTTTCCTGAGTTGGTTTTTCATGATGAGTTTTCATGTTAATTCCCTCAACGAGTACTCGCTCTTTTTTAGGATTTACCATGAGAACCCGGCCTCGCTGGCCTTTATCATTTCCGGCGATAACTAAAACGTTATCCCCTTTTTTTACATGCAATTTTTTTTGGGTATTGTACTTTCTGCTCATTTCTAAAAAAATTTAAAGTACTTCAGGAGCGAGGGAAACAATACGCATAAAGCTCTTCTCTCGAAGTTCTCTGGCAACTGGGCCAAAAATACGTGTTCCTACCGGTTCCTTTTCTTTGTTAATAATTACCGCCGCGTTTTCATCAAAACGGATGTAGCTACCATCACGGCGTCTTATTTCCTTTTTTGTTCGCACAACAACGGCCAGTACAACATCGCCCTTCTTTACATTACCTCCGGGAATAGCAGCCTTTACCGAACAAGAAATCAGATCGCCAATTCGGGCATATCGTTTCTTAGAGTCGCCAAGTACTTTTATACACATCACTTTTCTGGCGCCGCTGTTATCAGCAACATTTAATATGGATTGCGTTTGAATCATGATATAACCTACAAATTGATCGTTATTTTGCTCGTTCAATGATATCTACCAAACGCCATGATTTGCGCTTAGATAGTGGTCTGGTTGACATTATGAGAACCGTATCCCCTGTATTGGCATCATTATTCTCATCATGTGCCATGTATTTGGTGGTTTTAGTAATAAACTTCCCGTAAATAGGGTGTTTAATCTGTCGATCTACCGCAACGGTAATACTTTTATCCATGCGGTCGCTTACTACTTTACCGGTTCTCGTTCTTCTTTGTGATCGTTGTGCTTCGGCCATAACTTTATTCAGCACTTAATTTTTCATTAATAATCATGTTGAGCCGGGCTATTTCCCGACGTGTATTCTTTATTCTGGCAGGGTTCTCTATTTGTCCTGCAATAGCTTTATTGAATCGAAAATCAACTAACGCTTCTTTTTCGTCTTTAAGCCTCGCTTCTAATTCCGTAAGTGATAATTCCCGTAATTCGTGTGCTTTCATTGTATTATATATCTGTAATTAAGAATCACTGTCGAGGTCGCGACGCTTCACAAATTTTGTTTTGATAGGAAGCTTGTGAGATGCTCTTCTCATTGCTTCTTTTGCTTTCTCTTCTGTTACACCTGCAATCTCAAAAAGAATTCTCCCAGGTTTAACTACAGCGATAAAATGATCCAGCGCACCCTTACCTTTACCCATACGAGTTTCAGCAGGCTTGCTGGTTACGGGCCTGTCAGGGAATATCCGAATGAACGTTTTTCCTTCCCTCTGGAGTGATCTTGCAATAGCTACCCTGCATGCTTCAATTTGTCTTGAAGTAATGAATTTAGGTTCGAGTGCTTTTAGCCCAAAGCTTCCGAATGCAAGTGTGTGTCCTCGCTGAGCATTGCCTTTCAGCTTATCTCTGTGAACACGGCGTCTGTGAATTCTTTTTGGTTCTAACATTGCTTAATTCAGTCTATTGGTTGCGAGTACGTCTTTTTCTGCGTGATTGTCTCTCATTGCGGCCACCACGCTTTCTTCCCGGTTCGCTGTCTTGCTGCTGTTGCTTGGATTGTGCATTTGGCGCAAGGTCAACATCACCTATAATTTCACCTTTAAAGATCCATACTGAGATACCGATGGAGCCATAAATTGTGTTCGCTGTAGTGTTTGCGTAATCAATGTCGGCACGCAGGGTATGCAGTGGAATTCTTCCCTCTTTATACTGTTCGGTACGTGCCATTTCAGCACCACCGAGGCGTCCGGAACATTTTACTTTGATACCCTGTGCACCCATTCTTATTGCAGAAGAAATCGCAGTCTTCATTGCTCTTCTGAAAGAGACACGAGCCTCCAACTGTTGTGCAATATTTTGCCCAACAAGACTTGCATCTAATTCAGGGCGCTTGATTTCACTAACATTTATCTGAACTTCCTTATTGGTAATTTTTTTAAGCTCTTCACGCAGCAGTTCAATCTGCTCACCACCTTTACCAATAATTACACCCGGCCTGGATGTATTAAGGGTAAGAAGAATTCGCTTCGGGGTTCGCTCAATTATCACATTAGATAAACCCCCATTTCTGAGTCTTGCCTGCAAATACTGTCTTAACTTGGTGTCTTCAAGCAAAATTGCCGGTTCATTCTCTTCAGAATACCAGTTTGAATCCCATCCTCGAATGATTCCAAGTCTAAGTCCGGTTGGATTGGTTTTTTGTCCCAAATTAACCTCGTTTATTATTCAGTTATAGTTTCTTCTTGCAATTTCGCTACAACAACAGTTATGTGGCAGCTTCTCTTGTTGATCCTGTGAGCGCGACCCTGTGGAGCCGGCTGTATCCTTTTAAGGGTTACACCCTCGTCAACAAAAATTTCCTTTATGTAAAGCAGATCATTATCTAATCTTTCTTCTTCAAACTTGTCTCTGATATTAGCAGAAGCTGATTTGATAACTTTTGATACATCAACAGCAGCTGCTTTTTTCAGAAAATCGAGCTTTGCTAATGCTTTGTCTACTTTATCACCACGCACATAATCTGCCACCAAACGTACTTTTCGTGGCGATTTTCTTAAATGGCGCTGTACAGCTCTTGCTTCAAATGTTGGCGAATCCATGTTTAATATCCTCTATTTTGCCTTTTTCATAGGGTGACCTCTAAAGGTACGGGTTGGTGAAAACTCACCTAATTTATGCCCAACCATATTTTCTGTTACATATACAGGAATAAACTGCTTCCCATTATGTACTGCGATCGTTAAACCGATAAAGTCTGGCGTGATCATTGAACTTCTTGACCAGGTTTTGATAACCTTCTTTTTCCCGCCTTCATTAGCAGCATCTACTTTTCGCTGCAGCTTGTAGTGGACATAAGGTCCTTTTTTTAGTGATCTTGGCATAAATATTATTTCTTAGTTTTACGGCGTCTAACGATAAACTTCGACGACAACTTCTTGCGGTTTCTTGTCTTCTTGCCTTTGGCAGCCTGGCCCCATGGTGAACGCGGATGCCCACCTGATGCTTTACCTTCACCACCACCCATCGGGTGATCAACCGGGTTCTTGGCAACACCACGAACGTGTGGTCTGCGTCCGAGCCATCTGTTTCGGCCTGCTTTACCTTTAGTGGTATTAAAATGATCAGGATTGCTTGTTGCACCAACTGTAGCGTAACATGTACCCAAAATCAGGCGAACTTCACCTGATGGTAATTTTACAGTTACATATTTATCAGTTTTAGCAACCATCTGCGCAACAGTGCCTGCACTTCTACATAACTGACCGCCTTTTCCGGGCTGCATCTCAATGTTATGTATGAATGTACCAGCAGGCATATTCTTCATTGGCATTGCGTTGCCTACATCGGGAGGTGCAGTCTCAGAGCTGATGATTGTATCACCAATGCCCAGTTTATTTGGTGCAATGATATATCTCTTTTCGCCATCAGCGTAAGCAAGCAGTGCAATTCTTGCTGTTCTGTTCGGATCGTATTCGATCGTTTGAACTTTAGCAGGTATGTCCTTTTTATCACGCTTAAAATCGATGACTCTATATTTTCTCTTGTGCCCGCCACCACGATAACGCATGGTTGTACGACCGCGGTTATTTCTGCCTCCGGACTGTTTCAGCCCTACAGTAAGAGACTTAACGGGCTTGCTTACAGTTACCTCGTCAAATACAGGAGCGATACGATGACGCTGACCTGGTGTTGTTGGTTTAAGCTGTTTTGTAGGCATTGTTACTTCAATTTTTAAATTTCACTGAAGAGGTCTATTTCCCCTTCTTTTAACGTAATAATTGCTTTCTTCCATGATTTACTTCTTCCGCTTACAAAACCACTCTTCGTAAATCTTCCTTTTGGTTTAGTAGGTACAATCATGGTGTTAACTCTGGCAACTTTCACCTCAGGATATCTCTCCTCGATAGCCTTTCTTATTTGAGGCTTTGTAGCACTTTTAAGTACTTCAAAAGCATACTGTTGATGCTCTTCTTGTATTCTTGTGAGTTTCTCAGTTATGAGTGGTTGAATTAAAATACTCATGCTGCTTCCTCTTCTATTTTATCTTCAAAAAATGTGCTCTCAAGAACCGGAACTGCATCATCCATAAAGAGAATTACTTCCGCATTCAAAATGTCGTAAGATGTAGGTTTGTTTGCTTCTGTAATTGTTAAGCCGGGAATATTTCTTCCTGACAAAAGAACGTTTTTATCAACATTGGCAACAAGAAGCAAAATTTTCTTACCGGTTAGTTCAAGTGCTGTGATAATTTGAAGAATGCTCTTTGTTTTAGGTTCTTCAAATGTAAAATTCTCTACAACTTTGATATTCTCTTCTGAAGCTTTTAGAGACAATGCGGATTTTCTTGCAAGTCTTTTCGCTTTCTTCGTTAAACGGACAGTATACGTTCTTGGTGAAGGCCCAAACACCGTACCACCACCTTTAAGCAGAGGAGAGCGCAATGTTCCTCTTCTTGCCATACCTGTACCTTTCTGCTTGTATGCTTTTTTACCGCCGCCACGAACTTCACTGCGTTCTTTGGTTTTGGCAGTACCTTGCCTTCTGTTTGCTAATATTCTGCGAACATCTTCGTAGAGTACCGTTTCATTTGGTTCTATTGCAAAAATTGCATCATTCAAATCTACATTATTCTTGCTCGCAGTACCATCTGTTTTAAAAATCGTCAACTTCATGAGGCTGCCTATTCTTATCTGTTAAAAATTTCCAGGTATCCTCCTTTAGGCCCCGGTACTGAACCGGTGAGCAGAATCAAATTAGATTCTGCAAGAATTCTTGCCACAGAAAGATTTTTGATCTTGGTTCTCTTATTGCCTGAACGCCCGGCCATTCTCATACCCTTAAATACTCTTGAAGGATCAGATGCCTGGCCTATAGAACCCGGTGCACGTTCTCTGTTGTGCTGGCCGTGTGTTCTGCCTCCCACACCACTAAAGTTATGCCTCTTCACCACACCTGTGAAGCCGGTTCCTTTTGTAACACCTGCTACATGAACCAGGTCACCAACATTAAAAACATCTTCAACTGTAAGTTCATCACCCAATTCCAATCCTTCGGGAATATAATCACGAATCTCTTTTACAAGTTTCTTAGGTGTTGTTCCTGCTTTGGCAAAATGGCCTTCAAGTGCTTTTGAAACATGTTTTGGCTTTTTTTCGATTGAAGCAATCTGTACTGCATTATAGCCGTCAGTTTCGGTTGTTTTAATTTGAGTAATAACACAAGGTTGTACTTCAACTACAGTAACCGGAATACTTCTTCCCAGATCATCAAAGATACTTGTCATTCCCAATTTTTTTCCAATGAATCCACTCATTATTAGATCTCTATAGGATTTAGCTTAAACTTTAATTTCAACATCAACACCTGATGGCAATTCAAGCTTCATCAATGCGTCTACTGTTTGCGATCCGGTAGAAAGAATATCAATCAATCTTTTGTGAGAGCGGTATTCAAACTGCTCTCTTGATTTTTTATCTACGTGAACGGATCTGTTAACCGTAATAATATTTTTGTTAGTAGGAAGCGGAATTGGTCCAGAAACCACAGCTCCCGTTGACTTTACGGTTTGAATGATCTTTTCAGCTGATTTATCAATCAGGTTGTGATCGTATGATTTAAGCTTGATTCTTATTTTTTGTTGTGATGCCACGTGCAAATACTCTTTTTTTAATCTAAGATTTTACTTACCACACCGGCGCCTACTGTACGCCCGCCTTCACGA
>REDS01000084.1 GCA_007693395.1 Balneolaceae bacterium
CTGAATATTCAGATAGCAATATGCCAAAAAAGAACCATTTTGAAACGGATGCAATTCGAACACAAACTCCCTCTTCCGGTGAACGGGAGCATTCCACACCGCTCTATATGACATCCAGTTTTACCTTCAAATCTGCAGAGCATGCCCGTGCCATGTTTGCCAACGAGATAGAAGGCAATGTTTACAGCCGCTACTCCAACCCGAATACAGATGAGTTTATCGCAAAAATTTGCCGTATGGAAGACGCCGAAAGCGGTGTAGCTACCGCATCGGGCATGGCGGGGGTGTTTGGATGTCTGGCCGGTTTATTAGATCAGGGCGATCATGTTCTTGCTTCGCGATCACTTTTTGGCTCATCTCATCAGATTCTCAGCCAGATTTTACCCCGATGGGGTATTACTTTTTCCTATGCGAATACGATACACCCAGAGACGTGGGAGTCCCTGATCCGCCCAAATACAAAAATGCTCTTTCTCGAAACACCCTCAAATCCCGGCCTTGATCTGATTGATCTCGAGTGGGCAGGAAAACTGGCAAAGGCTCACAATCTCATTTTGGTAGTTGACAACTGTTTTGCCACACCCTACCTGCAGCGCCCCATAGAGTTTGGAGCTGATCTTGTACAACATTCAGCCACAAAGTTTATCGACGGGCAAGGTCGTGCCATTGGCGGTGTAATTGTTGGCAGTGAAAAATATATGGAGAAAATCCGCTTCTTTACCCGCCATACCGGCCCCGCACTATCACCGTTTAATGCGTGGCTATTCAGTAAGAGCCTCGAAACACTTGCCGTCCGAATGGAACGCCACTGCGATAATGCAGAAAAACTGGCGGACTTCCTGGGAGAGCATTCCGCTGTAAATTTTGTTAAGTATCCGTTTCATAAAGATCACCCACAGCTGGAACTTGCAAAAAAACAGATGAAACGTGGCGGTGGGGTTGTTTGCTTTGAAATTAAAGGCGGCATTGAAAAAGCCATGCAGTTCATTGACAAGATCTCTCTTCTGTCTCGCTCTGCAAATCTTGGCGATACAAGAACCATTGTAACGCATCCCGCCACAACTACACACTCCAAACTGAGTGAAGAGGAGCAAAAAGCCGTGGGCATAACGCCCGGCTTAATTCGAATTGCAGTTGGCCTGGAACAGCACGAAGATATTACTGCCGATGTGGAGCAGGCTTTACTTTGATTTGGAATTTAGTTAATCCGGTTTTCACATCAATTTCCACACCATCTTACACCCTGCAGTTCATTCGTTATCTACATCCATTATACCTGATTCAAGAATAATGTAAACAGATTTAATGCAGATTGATTTTCAATCAGAACCACATTAAGATATCGGTAACAAATTTACGGCCTTCAGATCCCGGTATCTGAAAAATTGTTTTCTACTAAATCAATACCTGATAATATGATCTACCCAAGACTCCTTACTCTTTTTACGGCACTACTTTTAATAGGTTCATTTACAGCCTGCAGCAGTGAAGATGAAAATGATCTGCTGATATTTACCAATGCAACAATCTGGAATGGTACAAATCAGAACATGCAGGAAAATGCAGCACTTGTAACACGGGATGGCCGCGTAGTGTCTATTCTTGATATGAATGACCCCGATTTCCCTGAACATGCCCAAACCGTTGACCTTGGTGGCGCGTTTGTAGTACCCGGCTTGATCAATGCCCACGGCCATATTGGAATGGCCGATGGCCTCGATACAAGCGCACAGGCCCACACAACAGATAACGTAGTGAGACAGCTCAAACTTTCTGCTGCCTATGGTGTAACAACGGTTGTGAGTTTGGGTGATGAACCGTATCACGCATTTCTTGTCCGTGATAATATTGACCCTGTTGAACGCGGTATGGCACGTGTATTCCTCGCCGGAGATGTGCTCAGCGCAGATACACCGGATGAAGCTGCAGAAGAGGTAGAACGAAACAGCCGGTACAACCCCGACTGGATGAAAATTCGTGTGGATGATGGATTAGGCCGGCGTGAAAAAATGTCGCCCGATGTGTACAGTGCTATTATCGATGAAGTTCACAATCGCAACCTGAAACTGGCGGCACATATTGTTTACCTTGAAGATGCAAAAGGTATTGTGCAAAGTGGCGGTGATCTGATTGCCCACAGTGTAAGAGATGAGCCAGTTGATAGCGAACTGATCGATCTGATGCTTGATCGGGATGTGTGCATAACGCCTACACTAACACGTGAGCTCTCTGTTTATGTTTACTCTGAACGGCCCGATTTTTTCGATGATCCTTTCTTTCTCGAATACGCGGATCCAGAAGTACTTGAGCAGCTTCAACGGTCGGAGGTTCAGGAGGTTTTTACAGGTAACGCTGCTGACTATTTCAGGGATGCCCTGCCACTGGCGAAAGAAAATATGGTAGCGTTGAATAATGCGGGAGTTCGTGTGGCAATGGGCACCGACAGCGGACCGCCTGCACGTTTTCAAGGCTATTTTGAACATCTTGAGATGCAAATGATGCAGGATGCCGGAATGACACCAGCAGAGATACTACAATCATCCACCCGATATGCCGCAGAATGTATGGGGATAGATGAGGAACTCGGTACCCTGGAAGCCGGAAAATGGGCCGATTTTGTGGTAGTTGAAGACAATCCGTTTGATGACATCTCAAACCTGAGATCCATCCTCGACGTGTACATTGGAGCAAGACGGGTGCAGAGATAAAAAATGAGCTCCGCCTTAATCAAAATTTCTGCATAAAAAAAGCCCGGAGCTTTTAAGCTGCGGGCTTTGAAATTGCAATCAGAAGTTATACTTCCAAAAATACTGTTACACAATACGTGTAATCAGTTCTGCAGTTCTTGCTGAGTAACCGGCTTCGTTATCGTACCAACCAATTACTTTCACAAGATTGCCATCCACTTTGATGGTTCCGCTATCGAAAATACATGAGTGCGGGTTACCAATAATATCAGTAGATACAAGCTCTTCATCGCTATACTCAAGGATTCCCTTCAGTTCGCTATCTGCAGCCTTTTTGAATGCAGCCAGAACTTCATCAGCGGTTGTTCCTTTTTTCACAACAGCTGTGAAATCGGTTAATGAACCTGTAAGAACAGGAACGCGAACAGCACCGCCATCAAGCTTGCCATTCAGGTGAGGAAGTACCAAACCAACAGCAGCAGCTGCACCGGTTGTTGTCGGCACAATATTGGTAGCAGCGGCACGTGCTCTTCTCAGATCACTGTGCGGGCCGTCCACCAATGCCTGATCGCCTGTGTAGGCGTGGATAGTTGTCATAAATCCTTTCTCAACACCGAAATTCTCATCAAGAACTTTTACCATCGGGGCAAGGCAGTTTGTTGTACAGCTTGCATTAGAATAAACGGTATTGCTCTTGTCGATTTCATTGTCGTTCACACCCAATACGATGGTCTGAATATCGCCCTTGGCAGGTGCTGAGATTATTACTTTTTTGGCACCGGCTTCAATATGCTTTGCACAGCCTTTGGCATCACGGAAAATTCCTGTTGATTCCACAATTACTTCTGCTCCACGCTCTCCCCATTTCAGGTTTGCAGGATCTCTTTCTGCAGTAACACCAATTTTTAGTCCATTAATCACAAGGTCGTTTCCATCGGCATATACTTCACCGCTAAATTTTCCTTGTGCTGAATCGTACTTAAATAAGTGAGCAAGTGTTTTTGCATCAGTCAGGTCATTTATTCCAACTACTTCTACTTTGTCACTTTGATGCTCAAGGATTGCACGCATAACAAGTCTCCCGATACGTCCAAATCCATTAATCCCTACTTTTACTTTTGCCATAAAATTTTACTCCATTTACATTTTAAATTTACTGCCTTCCGGCAGCGATCAATTCATTTAAAATACCCTTTTTTACGCTTTCAATCCATTTTTACGATCATTTAAATGCAAGAATAACATTATTTAAAGATTGTAAGCGCTTCTAATTTGCAGGGATGAAATTGCCTCTTTTTTCAGTGTATGAATCTAAGCTTTAAGACTATTTTTAGATTTCCTCATCGAGATCTACGTCATCCGGTGCCACATCTGCATCATCCGAGATGATATCATCTACATCGCCTGCATCGTCATCATCATCATCGTCAGTTTGAACAGGAGTTACAACTTTACGCGTTTGTGCTTTAGCACCGGCACGTCTTAGCTGCATTACAATGTCAGGGTTATCATTGTCAAGTGCGATGTTTAGAGCGGTATCTCCATTCTTATCACGAAGGCGAACATTTGCCCCGCTATCAAGCAGAAACTTCGCAACGGCAGTATGCCCCTCTCTGGCAGCAAGCATCAGGGCTGATTGCCCCCATCGCTGTTGGGCATTTACATCAGCTCCATGTTGAAAAAGCAGTTCTACAGCCTCGAGATTTCCTTCACGCGCAGCAACTATCAAAGCAAGGTTGCCGATTGGTGTGCCATGATCAAGAAGGTACTTCATTATTTCGATACTGCCGTTTTCGGCTGCCCTGTTTAGAGCGGTACCTCCCATTTTTGTAGTAATTGCGGGATCAGCGCCGTTTTCAATCAGATACTGTATTACGTCTATATGCCCATTTTCTGATGCATAAATTAATGCAGAAGAACCGTTTTTACTGGTTTCATTGAGGTCAGCTCCTGCCTTATGCAGCTCTCTGACCAGGTTCAAATTTCCTTCCCTTGCGGCTTGTAATAATGGTGAAAGATCCATGTTTTTATACTTTATAGATTAAAAAATTTCCTCATTTTCGGATGTGAGTATATCACAAAAAAAGTTGATTTAATCAACCGTTTAACTCAAAATTAACAAGGTTGTCTAAATTAACTGAAATGATCGGAAGAGGTTGTAAAAACATCATTTATTTCGGCAGATTTCTACTCAAGCTTGCTGTTCAGATTGTAACCGTTAGCAAATTCAGCACCGGACATCACTTTTGTTCCCGGCAACTGAACGTCAAGTAGTTCAACTGATCCTTTACGGCAACCTGCCAACAATTGTTTATCTGAATATCGTAATGTACCCGGTTCAATATTCAGGGATCTAACAGGTTTTGTTCTGTAGATGTTCATTTTTTGATCATCGTACATACACCAGGCTCCGGGGAAGGGGTTTAAGCCACGTATAAAGTTATGTACGGCGTCTGCATCCTGATTAAAGTTGATTTTTGTATTCTCTTTAAAAAGTTTTGGTGCAGGAGTAGCTTGTGAATTATCCTGCTCTTTAAGAGAATAATTTCCGCCTGCTATTTTGTCTATACATCTTATCAGTAATTTACTGCCTATATCTTTCAGGCGATTGTAGAGATCACCGGTATTCTCCAACGGGCCGATTGCTGTTTCAACTGTATCCACAATATTACCGGTATCTACCTTCTCATTCAAAAAAAAGACTGTGCACCCGGTTTTCTCTTCACCGTTAATTATTGCCCAGTGTATTGGCGCGGCACCGCGATACTTAGGTAGAAGTGAAGCATGTAAATTTACAGAGCCTATTTTTGGAATTTCAAGAATGGATGGTGGTAATATCCTAAAGGCTACCACAACCAGCAAATCAGGCTTTAATGCTGAAAGCTGATCTCTGAATTCAGCTGATTTTACATCATCTACATCAATAACGGGCAGGTTCAGTTCAAGCGCTCTGTTCTTAACGGCTGTAGGCTCAGGCTTGCCACGGCGGCCGCGGCGTTTATCGGGATTGCTGACTACAGCCTGAACAGTGTGCATTGAATTATAAATGTTCTCAAGGCTGGGAACCGCAAAATCAGGCGACCCCATAAAAATAATTTTGAGTGGTTTCATGGATCAAACTCCTGCTTTTGGAACCACAGGATATGATATTTCCAGCTTACCGTTCTCAATTTTTCGAAGTGCAGACCGGTGAAGCCTGCGGCGAAAGGCGCTGATGTGATCAAGAAACAGCACCCCTTTCAGGTGGTCATATTCATGCTGAATAACCCGTGAAAGCCAGCCCTCTGCACGTAGGCGCTGCTTATTGAAATCTCTGTCCAGGTATGAAACTTCAATCATTTCAGGCCTGCTTACTTCATCCCTCACTTCAGGAATGCTAAGGCATCCCTCTTCAAGCCTGATTTCATTCCCATCCATCATTATAATTTCCGGATTTATGAAAACCATCGGGCCAACATCGTCCTCCTCTTCAAGCTCCTCTGTCATCACATCTGTATCAACTACGAAAAGCCGAATTGATTTCCCGATTTGAGGTGCAGCCAAACCAACTCCGTTCGAGTTATACATTGTTTCGAACATGTTATCGATTAATTGCTGAAGCTCTTCGCTGTTTTCATTAACCGTTTCTGCATCCTGTCTAAGAACAGGATCGTTGTAGGTAACGATAGGTAAGATTGCCATATTAAATTTCGGGACGCGCCTCTAAAAACTGTTGTAAAATTAAAGCAGCAGCAGCTTGATCCAGCCTGCCTTTCTTATTTCTTTTTCTTTTTGGAACACCAGAATCCACCATAATTTTCATTGCCTGGCGGGACGAATAACGCTCATCCATTTTATAGATTCTAATACCTTTGAATTTATTTTTCAGTGCAGAAATATACTCAATTACTAATCGGGTTGCATCTGTATGTTCACCCTCGGTGGTAAGCGGCCAGCCAACAACAATAGAACTAACTGGGCCATCAGAGTGAATTTGTCTCTCTATCTCTTTAAAAGAATCTTCAGGTGTAAATGTACCAATGGGACTTGCAATGGTTCTAAGTAAGTCGGTTCTGGCTAAACCAACTCTCTTACTCCCCACATCTACACCCAAGATTCTGCCATAATCTACCAAGAAGAAAACCTACTTATAGTTCGTCAAGTGGTTGCTTAAGGAATTTCTTCAGCTTTTTGCTTGGCTTGAAGTGTGTTTTGCGATGAGCAGGCACGTAAATCACTTCATTGGTTTTTGGATTTCTTGCCTTTGGTTTAGCTTTGGTCTCTTTAACTTCAAATACACCGAAGTTTCTGAGCTCAATTCTGCAAGTAGGGTCTGCATCCATCATTTTGCCTCTTAGGGCATCTATTACGGAATCAACCCACGGCTCTGCCTGGTTAAGTGGTACATCCATCTTATCTGCAACAGTCCGAACAATATCTCGTTTTGTGTAAGTCACCATTCTATCCTATGTGTATTACTATTTAATGTTTACTATGTAAGCGTATCAAATAATCAGCTTATATGTAAAGAAAATAGCAAGTTTTACGCTAAGCACATAGAAATTTCTTACTCTTAGGCAAATATAAGTGTTTGCACCTACACGACATAGAGAGTTTTACTCATATCTCATAACATTTTTTATGCTATTAATTCTTTCAAGCCTCTTGATGATCTTTTCGAGGTGCTTAAGATCATTAACATAAGCGGTGATAATTCCCTCAAACATACCGCCATCACTGTTTACATTAATACTCTTCATATTGGTCTGAAGTGATTTAGACAGAACCTCTGTGATATCGTTCACAAGCCCAACGCGGTCTTCACCGATAACTTTAATGGCACCCAGAAACTGATTTTCTATATTTCTCGCCCAGGTGATATCAATGATCCTTTCACCGTCTGTTTTTATAAGGTGATGTGCATTCTTACATGTAGATCGGTGTATTTTAACATCTCCGTTTCTGCTGAGAAAACCAATTACATTATCACCCGGAATAGGATTGCAACAATTCGCGTATGAATATTTTACATGATCAAGCTCTCCTTCAACAAGCAGAGCGTTACCATCACCAACGGATCGGGCCGATTTGTAATACTCATCCTGAGGTAAGGCTCCCTGATCTTTTTTAAAATCATCATCCTCATCTTTGTCGAGCCGCCCCTTACTTTTTAGCTGCTTTACAACTTTGAAAAGCTCGTTTACCTCAAAAGCACCGGTTCCAATTTCATAGAACATCTCTTGGGTATCGTTAAACTTAAAACGTTTGGCTACTTTGGTAAGTTCCTGGTCTGTAATCTCAACTTTACCCCTGGCAGCCCGCTTTTCCCATATCTCCCGCCCTTCGTTCGATACTTTTCTCTCTTTTTGCTTTGCAAACTGGCGCAGCCTGGCTTTTGCTTTGTGTGTTACAACATCGCTCATCCAGTCGGGATTGAGATTCACCTTATTCCCGGTTACAATCTCAACCTGGTCGCCTGACCTTAGCTTCTGCCTGAGCGGAACCATTTTGCCATTCACCTTCGCGGCAATGGCACGCTCTCCAATTTCACTGTGTATCTCAAATGCAAAGTCTATGCAGGAAGCACCGTTAGGCAATGTTTTCAGTTCACCGTTTGGAGTAAACACATAAATTTCGTCCTGATAAAGATTAAGCTGAAAATCTTTTACAAACTCTGTAGCAGCATCGGGCCTTGGTGCATCGAGTACATCGCGCACCCAGTGAACAAATTTATCGAGCTGATTATTTCCGCCGCTACTGCCCTCTTTATATTTCCAATGGGCAGCAAGCCCCTGCTCGGCTATATAGTCCATTTTCCGGGTACGAATCTGAACTTCCACCTTGCGCCCCTTTTTGGTGATCACCGTTGTGTGCAGGGATTGATAGCCATTGGCTTTAGGTACTGAGATAAAATCCCTGAACCGCTTAGGTATTGGCGTATACCAGTCGGTAATTACGGAGTACACCCTCCAGCAATCCTCTTTGGTATGAGGATCTTCAAGTATGATGCGGATGGCAAACAGGTCGTATATCTCCTCAAAAGGCTTTTGCTGCATCTGCATTTTGCGGTAGATGGAGTAGATATGTTTTGGCCGGCCTTTTATTTCGAAGCTAAAGTTTTGATTTGAAAGTTCATCCTTTATCGGATTCATGAACTCATCAATAAACTGTTCTCTCGCCTCTTTCTTTTCGCGCAATTTCCGCCCGATAAATTTGTACGAGTTGGGATCAATCACCTTAAAACAGAGATCTTCGAGCTCATTTTTGATTCTGAAAAGCCCGAAACGATGTGCAAGCGGAGCGTACAGCTCCATCGTTTCTGTAGCTTTATTGAGCTGTTTCTGCTTTGGCAAATGCTTTATGGTACGCATGTTATGTACACGGTCGGCAAATTTTATAAGTACCACCCGTATATCTTCCGCCATAGAGAGCAGAAGCTTCATAAAGGTTTCTGCCTGCTTGGTATCACGATTTTCAAAAACACCTGAAATTTTGGTAAGCCCGTCTATAATATGTTTAACCGCCGGGCCAAAAAGTTCATCGATCTGCTCAAGGGTTACAGGCGTATCTTCAACTGTATCATGTAAAAGAGCGGCGGCAACAGATACATCATCTATGTTAAACTCCTCAGCCATTATCTTGGCTACTTCGAGGGGATGTTCATAATATGGCTCGCCAGATGCGCGGGTTACATCTTCATGAGATTTACAACACAGTTTAAACGCGCGCTGAATCAGCTCTTCATCGGTAGAGTCCAGGTGCTCGTGACAAAGCGATATCAGGGAAGCCAGTGAGCTTCGCTGTTTGGCATCCAGATCGTATTGATCAATCCGGCTGCGGAATTCTGTATCTACTTTTGCCATAATCAGTTAGGGTAATAAAATACTCTGTATTTTTTGTAACTCCTTATTCGTCAACGTAGTTCATCTGCATGAATATTAAAAAAATGCTGCTTTACTGTATTGATTTTTTTCATTTTTTGACCAAAACAATAACCTGAAAATGCTTTTTGCTCAATTTAAACTGCTTCTATTCTTGCAAACGGTTTGATCTGAAGCGTATCAAAGAAGCCTTCTCGCGCTTTTAACTCCCCTGTTTTAGCAATCATTGCAGCATTATCTGTACAGTATTGAACGGATGGAATCATCAAATTGAGATGTAACCTTTTTGCAAGTTCTCCCATTTTGCGGCGCAGCATCGAATTGGCTGATACTCCACCGGCAAGCATCACATGCTTTACTCCTGTCTGTTTAACAGCGCGTTTTACTTTGGCTGTAAGTACATCGGTTATTGCCGCTGATACACTCGCACAAATATCATCGAGATTTTCTTGCACATAACTTTCGCCCATTTCCTTAGCATAGTAAAGAACACTGGTCTTCAACCCTGAAAAACTAAAGTCGAGGCCTTTGTTTATCATCGATCTTGGAAAATCATAAAACAAAGCATCACCATTTTGCGACCGCTTATCCACTTGCGGCCCTGACGGATAGGGTAATCCAAGAATTTTTCCAATTTTATCAAATGCTTCTCCGGCTGCATCATCGCGGGTATCTCCTAAAATTACGTGCGAAAAAATCTTTTCAACATGTACAAGCCTTGTATGCCCGCCGGATACTATCAACGCTACAAACGGATAAACTTCATCATGCTCAATAAAATTGGCATACATGTGCGCATCAATGTGGTTTACGCCAATAATTGGCTTCCCTGCAGAAATTGCCAGTCCCTTGGCAAAACTCAATCCCACCAGCAGCGAGCCCATCAATCCGGGGCCCTGTGTTACGGCAATAGCATCAATCTGCTTCAGTGTGGTCTCTGCTTCCTGCAAAGCCTGACTCACCGTTTGCCAGATTGTTTTATGGTGTGCTCTCGATGCCAGCTCTGGCACCACACCCCCAAATGTTTCGTGTACAGCCTGAGATGCAATTATATTTGACCGGATTTTCCCATCAGACAAAACTGACGCTGCAGTTTCATCGCATGACGTTTCAATTCCTAATATTACCATAAGCGCAAGATAGTGAGTCTTTCCAAGCTTTTTACCCAAAAACAGAAAAGCCTCCGCAATTGCGGAGGCTTTTCCAATCACTCTGAGTTATATGAGTATGCTATTTTTTGTCGTCTTCGTCTTCCACAACTTCGAAATCAGCATCAACTGCATCATCGCTTTCGGCTGATGATGATGTATCACCGGCTCCGGCTTCATCGCCAGCTGCCTGTTGTTCTGCATCAGCAGCCTGATAAATCTCCTGTGAAGCTGCAGCCCATGCCTGATTCAGCTCTTCAATTGCAGGCTCAATACCATCAACATCTTCGGCCTTGTGCAACTCTTCGAGCTTGGTAAGAGCTTCTTCAATTTTGGTTTTGTTGCCTTCCGAGATTTTATCCTTGTGCTCATCAAGCTGCTTTCTTGTTGAAAATATGAGAGAATCGGCCTTGTTGAGAGTTTCGATCTTCTCACGGATTTTTTTATCCTCTTCAGCATGCTCTTCAGCAGCTTTTTTCATCTTGCTGATCTCTTCATCACTCAATCCTGAAGATGATTCAATTCGGATACTCTGCTCTTTTCCGGTGCCTTTATCTTTCGCACTTACATTCAGCACACCGTTTGCATCAATATCGAATTTAACTTCAATTTGAGGAACGCCTCTTGGTGCCGGCGGAATGCCATCCAGGTGGAAACGGCCAAGCGTTCTGTTGTCTCTCGCCTGTGCGCGCTCACCCTGCAAAATGTGGATTTCCACACTGCTCTGGCTATCGGCTGCGGTAGAGAAGGTCTCAACTTTCTGTGTTGGAATTGTTGTATTCCCTTCTATCAGTTTGGTCATTACGCCACCAAGGGTTTCAATACCCAGAGTAAGCGGAGTAACATCGAGAAGCACCACATCGTCCACATCTCCGGTCATAACCCCACCCTGAATTGCAGCTCCAACAGCTACCACTTCATCGGGGTTTACACCTTTGCTTGGCTCTTTTCCGAAGAACTCTTTTACTACTTCCTGAATTTTCGGAATTCTTGTTGAACCACCAACCAGAATCACTTCATCAATATCACTCTTACCCAAACCAGCATCTTTGAGTGCTTTTTCACATGGCGTGATGGTTCTTTTCACAAGATCATCCACAAGCTGCTCAAATTTTGCACGTGTAATGTCGATATTCAGGTGTTTTGGCCCGCTATCGGTTGCTGTTATAAACGGCAGATTTACGTTGGTTTTCTGTGAGCTTGAGAGTTCAATCTTTGCTTTTTCCGCGGCATCTTTCAGGCGCTGCATAGCCATTGCATCTTTCCGCAGATCAATACCTTCATCTTTCTTGAATTCATCCGCGAGGAAGTTGATCAGTCTCTGGTCAAAGTCGTCACCACCAAGGTGAGTATCACCACTGGTTGATTTTACCTCAAAAACACCATCTCCGAGCTCAAGTACAGATACATCGAAGGTACCGCCGCCAAGGTCGTACACGATAATGGTCTGCTCTTTATCTTTCTTATCCAGCCCATAAGCAAGCGATGCTGCTGTCGGCTCGTTAATGATACGCTTTACCTCAAGGCCTGCAATTTTACCGGCCTCCTGAGTTGCTTTTCGCTGAGCATCATTAAAGTATGCCGGTACAGTAATCACAGCTTCGGTAACTTTTTCGCCAAGATACTCTTCTGCAGTTTGCTTCATTTTCTGAAGCACCATTGCAGAAATTTCCTGTGGAGCATAGTTACGGTCATCAATTTTTACACGTGCCGTTCCATCATCGGATGATTTTACCACATTATATGAAACCTGGCTTGTCTCCTCTTTTACTTCATTAAACATGCGGCCCATGAACCGTTTGATTGATGAAATGGTTTTTTCTGGATTGGTGATCGCCTGTCGTTTTGCAGGTGCACCAACAAGCCGTTCTCCATCTTTAGAAAATGCTACCACAGATGGTGTGGTTCTGCCGCCTTCTGAATTTTGAATGACTACCGGCTCATTTCCCTCCATTACTGCCACGCAGGAGTTTGTTGTACCGAGGTCAATTCCTATTATTTTACCCATAATTGTTTCCTTTGAACGTTATTTTTGTCGTTGATTATATTCTTTTCGTGTTATGAAATGGGGATTGATGTTGCGTTATCATCAACATCACTGCCCTTTTTCTTTAATGAAATACGAAGCTCTCCACTGCTGAATGTTGCTTTGATTGTTGCCTCATCAGCAAATTGCGGAATGGCAAATGAACGGGAAAATGATCCGAACTTCCGTTCTGACTTTTTTCTGTTCTCATCATCTTCCAGATAGAGTTCACGCTCACCGCTAACAGTCATCACTCTGTCTTTCAATTCGATCTTAATCTGTTTTTTCTTCATGCCGGGCAGATCCATAACAATTGAAAATGAGGAGTCACTTTCAATAATATCGCAATCCGGGCTGAAGTGTCCGTTGGCAACATCCGTTGGTGCCATTTTCTCTACAAATTGCTGGATGTCTTTGCCAAGTTTTGATAATTGTTTTTCGATGTCGATTGTGAAGTTGCTCATAGTTATTTCGATTTATTCCAGAGTAGAGCAACCTCAATGCCAATAATGTGAAGCTTACCCCTTCACTGACGTATTGACATAGATGAAATTAAGAATTGCGGACAGATGCCAGATTTGCGGAGCTATCTGCTAATTTGTTTTAAATGTGCCCAAAAATCGGGATAGGAAATGGCAGTACACTCTGCATCTTCTACCTGAGATACACCCGATGCCCGGGTGGCAAGCACAGCGGCTGCCATTGCCATTCGATGATCATGCCAGGATGGATAAATAGCCGGTTTTGGCGAGAAATCCGGATCACCGTGAATCAGCATACCGTCATCTTTTTCTTCGATGGATGCTCCTGCCTTTTTTAGTATTTCTGCCATTGCGGAAAGCCTGTCAGTCTCTTTATGCCTGAGCTCTTCAGCGCCTGTTATTTTTGAAGTACCATCAGCAAAGCACATGGCCACCATTAAAACGGGAAGTTCATCTATACAGTTTGGTACAAGTACCGGATCAAGATCAATAGCTTTCAGTTCTGCCGGTGAAATCATGAGATCCGCTGCCGGCTCCTTCCCTTCTGAGCGGGGATTCACTACCAAAATGTTTGCCCCCATCTGATTGAGTACTTCTAATGCGGCAATCCTGCTGGGGTTCATCCCTGTATTTTCGAGTTGAATTTCGGCATCCTGATGAATACTGCCTGCAACAAGCCAGAATGCTGCGGCCGAAAAATCGCCGGGTATGGTATAGTTCTGTGCGGGGAGTATATCTGCTTTACTGCTTCTTATGATTTTTCCTGTGCCATAAGGCTCCGTATTCAATTCCAAAAGCCGCTCTGTGTGATCACGGCTCAACACGTGTTCCACAACTTCGGTAGGTTCATCACCAAACAAACCTGTTAGCAATACAGCAGATTTCAGTTGAGCGCTTGCAATTGGCAACGGGTAGCGCATACCCCGAATACCCCGGTGCGCGCCAATCTGAAGCGGAGCATAGGTCCCGTCTCTGCCATTTATTTTGCAACCCATCTCTGTTAGCGGTGTTATGATACGCTTCATGGTTCTGGCAGAGAGTGAATCATCCCCAATCATGTTGCATTCAATACCTGCCCCGGCAACAATGCCCGCCAAAAGACGCATGGTTGTTCCGGAGTTTCCGCAATCGAGAGGTTCATCAGGTTTTTTAAATCCCTCCCTGCCGGCACCTTGTATAGTAACCTCCATACCCTGCTGTTGAATTTCAACACCAAGCTGTCTCAGGCAAGCCAGTGTGCTTTGCGGATCTGCAGCCTCAGAGTAATTTTTGATCACACTTTTCTCGTTTGAAATGGCAGCAAAAAGAGCTGATCTGTGTGAAATAGATTTATCTGGCGGGGATACCAGTTTACCTTTCAGGGTTTTAACCGGTGCTACTTTTTCTGTCATCAGTATTAATTGCTTTGGAGTAACCTGCGTGCTTTACGTGCGCCGTCGGTATCGGGGTAGGAGTCAATGATGGAATTGAGTAGTGAAATGGCATCACCCCTTCGGCCCTGACGGATGTATATCTCAGCAGTTTTGTATTGAGCTTCAGCAACCCATTCGGCATACGGCCCAAATAGAACCCGTACTCTTGAAAATGCTTCGAGTGCTGAATCGCGGTCTCCCTCTGCAAGAAATGTCTCACCAATCATCAGCTGTGCTTCAGCGCCGATTTCCGTTGTATTGTTTTCAGCCACATTTACAAAAAACCTTCTGGCTTCATCAACTCGGCCATCTCTGAGCAAAACTTTACCAAGGCCATTTTTAGCCGAATCGTTATTGGGATTTATTGAGAGTACCCGCTCAAAATTTTGTCTTGCACCGGTATTGTTTTGTAAGGCAAGATTTGCGTTGCCAACACCGAGAAAAGCTTCCTGTTCAAAGCGGGAATCATGCTCTGCAAGCTGCTCGAATCGCCGGATAGATTCATTGTAATTGCCCTGTTCGTAAAGTAAACGCCCAAGTTCAGCAAGAGATGTTGCCTTGCGATCGGAGTCCGGGAAGTCGTTAATCAGCGTTTCGTATGTCTCAATGGCCTCTTGCTTACGGTTTAACCTCTGAAATGCATCGGCCATATTGAAGTACGCCTCAGGCATCAGATTACGATTGTTTGTGATGCGCAGGTACTGTCTGAACTCCCTCACAGCACCATCGTAATCGCCCGATTGAAACACATTTTCGGCTTGCCGGAAACGAAGGCGGTCAGCCGTTGTGGATGTTGGATTGTCTGCAAGAAACTCTTCGAGAATATCGGTGCTTGCATCAGACATACCGGCAGAGAGCTGCGCAAACTGAATACCATCAATCGCATCGATGATATACTGGCTGCGGGGAAAATCTTCCAAAACTCTGTTGTAGGCAGCAATTGCTTCCTCAAAACGCCCGGCATTAAAATGAGAGTCTCCAATATTGTATTGGGCACGGGCAGCCCACTCAGTACCGGGGAAGCGCCGGATTACTGTTTCAAACTCTTCTATAGCCTGATCGAAATTACCTGTATTGAGATAGATGTAGGCTATATTATACTGTGCCTGCTCACGGAGCCGGCTGAACGGGTAGATACGCAGCAGCCTCCTGAACTGCGTTACCGCTTCGAAATTGCGATTCATTCTGTAGTGGCTGTTCGCAACCTGATACATGGCATAATCGCCCCCCGGATCAGCACCAATTGTTGCGTTGTAAAACTCTAACGCTTCACGATATTTACCCTGCGCAAAGAATGCATCTCCAATTCTGAGGCGGGTGTCTGTATCATACGGGAAAAGAGCAATTGTGGGTGGCTCATAGTTATTCAAAAAGTCAATTAGCGGGCCTGTTGCATTGGCAAAGTCACCCATCATAAAGTACGACCATCCCAAACTATATTTTGCCGCTCCTATCATTTCGTGATCAGGATAATTTCTGATAAACCTCCCAAACTGCTCCGCTGCGCGTCCGTATTCCCCAATCTGGAAATTGGCATCAGCACTCCAGAAAAGCGCCTCTTGCCCAAGCTCTGTACCCGGTGCTTCATCGTAAACCAATTCAAATTCGGGCTGAGATTGTGCATAAGCCTGGTTGAAGTACATAACCCACGCCCGCTGAAATCTTGCCTGGCGTTTCAGTGCGGGGTCAATATCATCTATTTCACTGGCAAGGTCGAATGCCTCAATTGCCCGGGAATATTCGCCGTTGGCATGGTAGGCTTCACCCAAAAATGTTAAGATCTGTCCGGGATTTTCGAGCTGCTGGAAATTTCTTGCCAGGGGCAGAAGTACTTCAATCGCTTCATTGAAGAGACCCAATTCGAATGCAGTTACCGCCCATTCAAAGTGTGCGTGCTCGAAAAATACCCCCTCATCAAAACGATCGCCAAATTCACGAAATGTGTTTAAAGCATCGTTAAGTCTTCCTGAAAGTTTCTGGTTTACAGCTTTATAGTAGAGTGCACGGCGAGCGATGTCATCATCACCGGAGGAGGCTTCAGCAAATGAGCGTGCTGCCCAGTGAAAAATGTCCTGCTTATGGAATACCCATCCCAATCCGTAATGAGCAATGCGTGCCTCATGGGGATCGTCAACCCGCCTCAAAAATTCCCTGTAGTACCGGGTGGCATCAGAATATGCATTAATGGCATTGTAACTTTCGGCAATCAGATAAAATGCTTTTGTTCTGTTTTCATCATCCAGATAGGGAATCGCATCCCGAAAAGCCTGAATGGCCTCTTCATATCTTCTCTGCTGGTAGTACGATTCACCCAAAGCCGTACCAATTCTGCGTGCCATTGCTGTGTTAGGATGGCGCTCCCTTAGCAGTTCAAAAGCATCTGCAGCTTCAGGAAACTGCTCCTGCTCCAGATATAACCTGCCTCTTGAGTAGAGCGCCGCGGGAGACCATATACTTCTGCGATGCTCATCCGATAGTTCAAGAAAATATCTTCTTGCTAAATCGTAATCACCGTTTTGTACAGCTACTTCGGCAAGGCTGTAGTATAGTTCGGCTCGATTCATATACGATTGCGGAAAATTCAGAGCCTGATCCATCCGGCGGATAGCGTAGTTATACTCTCTCCGCTCCAGGTGCTGTTCTGCAACTTCGCGCAGTAAAACAGCAACTCTGTTGCTTCCGGGGTAAGATTGAACAAACCTGTCTACATGAATGTCTGTGCCTAAAGAATCAATTTGTGTAAATGCCCGTACAATAAAAAAGTCAGCCGTTTCTCTTTTGATCTCGTTTTCACTGTTCTCAATAGCCTCCCGAAAAAGCGGTATTGATTCAGCAAAAAGGCCTCTTTCAAACAGATCTAATCCTGCCTGAAAACTTCTGCTGTACGAATCCTGATGGGACTGAGCATGAACATCGGTTAAGAGCAGTGCAAAAGCTACAAGAAAAATAAAAAGGAGATTACGGCTCATGAATCATTGTCTGTAAAAATGGGGGTGAAAACATCCTATCAAATATATCAACTAAGCAACTATTGTTCCCGAAAAACCTGAATCATTTCAGGATTTTACAGATCAAGATAACGCATTAACTCATCTGCTCTTGAAGTCAAATCCATTTGATAGATATCATTTCTGTTTTCTGTAGTTGTGAGGTAGCCATGGCGCTGAAGTGAAGAGACGATTGCCGATGTATCATTCAGGCTTAATTTAATGGAAACACGAATCAGTGAGTCATCCAGATTTGGTTGCTCAACCGTGAGGCCAAGAATTTTTGCCCCTTCTGTTTCGATGAGATGAACAAGCTCGGCGAGTGTAAAATCTGCCTTAAACATCTGAACGGTAATCACAGAACCCGCTGTACCAATGTTAAGCATGATTGACAGCGCCTCGAGCACCTGTTTTTTTTCTATAATGCCGATATACCTGCCGGTCTCATCAACTACTGACAGGAGCCTAACTTCATGCTGCAGCATCAAACGGGCAACTTCAAATACGTGCTGGCTCTCATTTACATAGATTGGGTTTCTGATATGTGCTTCAGAGATCGATGCGCTTTCATCAGCAAATGAAGCAATATCAACAAACAAAACGTGGCCAACACATGTACCGGTTACAATCTCAACAACCGGTATGCTTGAGGATTGCCATGCATCCATCTTGGCGAGTGCAAGGGATATGGTGCTATCCGGTTGCAGGGGTTTAAAATCGGTATTTAATAGGTTTCCGGCTAACAAGTTACACCTGTTCTAAAGGTTTAATATCTGATAGTATCGACTCAAATCGTTTTTGATCATCTTTTGCTATACTGCCTTCAACAATAACGCTGTTTTCTTCAAACTTTTCATTTGTAACATTCGCGCTTTCGTGCAAAAATGCAACGGCTTTATAGTGTGATAACGGTACATTGTAAGAAAAAGTAACATAATCTTCTTCAATTAGTTTTTCGAGGCGCTCTTCGAGTTTTGTTAGCCCGATGCCCCGCGCAGCTGAAACAAACAATGCTCCCGGATACTCTTTTTGCCGTTCAATTACCTGCTCAGGCTCAAGCTTATCCACTTTATTGAACACCAAAATGGTTTTTATGTTCTTGATGTGCAACTCTTCAAGCGTATCATTCACAATCCCGATGTAATCATCAATCATATTGCTGGCTGCATCCACCACATGCAGCAGAATATCGGCATCTCGAACCTCATCAAGCGTAGATTTGAAACTCTCAATCAAATGATGAGGCAGTTTTCTTATGAAACCAACCGTATCCGACAAAAGCACTTCATGATTCGCCATTTCAAATCTGCGCACGGTTGAATCGAGAGTGGCAAAAAGCCTGTCTTCGGCAAATACATCGGCCTCCACAAGTGCATTCATCAGGGTTGATTTACCCGCATTTGTGTAACCAACAAGCGCTACACGTACATTGCTCTCGCGCCCTTTTCGCTGAGTGGTGCGCTGCCTGTCTAACTTTTCGAGTTTTTCCTTGAGCGTTGAAATCCGCTTGCCAATCAGCCTTCTGTCCGTTTCAATCTGTGTTTCTCCCGGGCCTTTTGTACCGATACCTCCTTTCTGGCGGGAGAGGTGAGTCCAAAATCTGGTTAAACGGGGCAACAGATATTGCAGCTGCGCAAGTTCAACCTGTGTTTTTGCGGCAGCTGTTTTAGCGCGCGATGCAAAAATATCAAGTATCAAACCGCTGCGGTCTAACACTTTTATTTTTGTCACTTTTTCGATGTTGCGGATCTGTGTTGATGAAAGATCATCATCGAAAATGAGAATATCTGCATTTCTCTCTGCAACGGTTTGTTTAAGTTCGTTCAGCTTACCCTTACCCACATATGTGGCAGGATCAGGGTGGGGGCGGTTTTGCAGGATTTTTTCAACGGTTTTTGCCCCTGCTGTATCGCTCAAGAGCATTAATTCTTCAATGTACTCTTCTGCCAGGCCTCTTGGCACATCAGGTCCAAATAGCCCGATTAATACTGCGCGTTCTTTTTCGAGTGATGGTTTTCTTAAGTCTTCTAACAAATTAGAGTGTTGTAAAATTGAATATAATCTTATTCGAATGCTTTAAAATCGAACGATGAATCAGCTACAGGAGTCATGATTTTACCAATTTTTAGGGCAACAATTTTATCAAATTTTCCGACTTTTCTGTCAGGCACGAAAAGTTCGAGTCTAATGAGCCGCTTACTGAGCGCCGATTCTGTCTGCTCCTGATAAATGAACACATAATCCGACCCTTTGGTTGATGGCTTTTCTACATAATCATTAATTTGATGCCAGGCAATGGTTTGTGACGGATCGTTGATGTTCTTTACGATTCCATGATCGGTTATATACGATTTTGATGTAAAGTAGCTGCTTACAAACCAGGATATTCCCATCCATACATAACACCCCATAATGGTGTAAAACTGTTCTATCTGATTTACAAATACCAACACTGAGGCTGCAATCGAGAAAGCCAGAAAAAGCGTAGAGAAGAGCGGATATCCCCCAAGTTTACCCGACTTCCAGCTGATTCGGATATTTCTGAGCCTAAATGCATTGGCTACCGTGTAGGCTGCCAGCAGCGTAGAACCTAACGTAAACAACGCCAGTAGAAGAACAAAAAGGCTATATGTGTCAGTTGAAAAACTCATTGAATGGTTTCAGCTTTGTAATGTCGGGAGATTAATGATTCTAATAGTAATAAAAGGATACCAATTATAACAAACCAATACCATATTTCACGACCAAATGAAGCAAGTTCAAGTTCGGTTACAATACCGGAAGGCTCGCCTGCAACTCTTGATACCGCAAACTGGTAGAATGTTGGAACCAGTGATTCCTCAAGCTCTGATGGTGATAACGCATTTAATGCCGATTCCATTGCATCCTGGTTCACAGAATATAGCAAGTTTGTTTCACCAGACCTGATCTCGAGCCAGCCGGGTGTCCACTCTACGGCAGGGTAGATAATTTCACTGCCTCGAAAGGTTTGGCGTACTTCAGGCAGTATTGTTTCACCGGCAATGAAAAGCTCGGCAGAGTCGAACCCTTCCCCCGGCATGGTACGAAATGTATTGCCAAGTGTATGTGACAAAATTTCTGCGCCTTCTGCCTGCACAAGATAATCGATAGTACGATACATAAGCGGGGCAAAAAACGGTTTTATGGGGAAGTTAGACCATCCGGGATCACTGCCAATGGCAGAATAAATCAGCCTGCCACTGCCTACCCGTGCTTCACTGAGCAGCGGCCTGCCGGTGGCGGTTCTGAGAATAGTTACATCAGCGCCACGATCTCGCGATTCAATTTCGAAGTAGAAGAATATTTCAGGAACATTCAGACGAATCTCTTCTTCATCCTGTTTATCAAAAATCATATCCAGAATCGGGTGCCCTTCTGTTGGGGTTGCCATCCTGTCAATCGGGCTGAAAGAACCATAGCTGCCCGTAACATTGGTGAAGCTGCCCGATCCGCTAAAATTTAGAAGCCGGTTATAACTGGTAACACTTCCATCCGCGGCAGGAATCAGTAGCAGACCGGCTCCGCCCTGTACATGTTCCAGCAGTGACTGGCTCAGGAATTCAGGGATATTTCTTATTCCATCAAGAATTACCGCATCATACTGAAATATATCTGACACCTGCAGATCGCTCACATTTTCAAAGCGTATATTAAACCGGTTTGATTCTTCTGCAGCCGCTTCGAGTAGCGGTGTAAGGTATGACTGCATACTGCGCGATGCCCCCGGTTCATTCAGCACAAGAATTTCCCTGGTTTCCGGCAGCCTGATTGCTGCGTAATATCGGTTATCGAACGAGAGTTCATCCCCTTCTATCAGCAGCTCTGCGGCTATGGATCGGTTGTTTCCAATCGGCACATCAAACACCATGTCGCGTGTTGCGTTCTGTTCAACGTTGAATGTTTGCTGGGAGATGAGTTCATCATCTATCAGCAGGCTCAGGGAGATGTTATTTGCCGCACCATCACCAAAATTCCGTAATTCAGATCGTAACTGAAGGGAACCGGCTTCCTCTATGCCTCCCATCTCAATAGATACATTCTCAAACCCAACA
Organism: Balneolaceae bacterium; assembly: GCA_007693395.1. Classification (GTDB taxonomy): domain Bacteria; phylum Bacteroidota; class Rhodothermia; order Balneolales; family Balneolaceae; genus Rhodohalobacter. The sequence continues at coordinate 21,676 of REDS01000084.1, forward strand.
TTTATGGTTTGGGAATCCCCCACTTTCATAAGTTGTACGCGCAAGCCATCAAGCCCGTCAATCTTATCCTCAAATATTGCTGCAAGCTGGCTTTCCTGCGCGTCTGTAATAAGATAGAGTACGGAATTGCTCAAACCACTTGCCTCAAACTGATTTTGAATAGCCCGGATTCTCTCCTCAAGATAATTACCCGAATTAACCAGCTCAGTTTCAGTTATCCTGCGCTCTGCAACTTGCGGAGTAAGTGGTGGCAGATTGAGAGATTCACCATTGGTTACATTCAGCACTACCCTATCGTTGTTTTCTGCAAGTGAAAGGAGCTCAGATGCAAGGTTTAGCGCCTGCTCAAAATATGGGCCATTGCGATCAACCCTCTCCATAGATGGGCTGTTATCAATTAAAATACCAATAGCCTTAGGCTCCGTACTGCTTGCCCACCCAAATTGTGCCGGCAAAAACGGCCTTGATGCTGCCATCACCAAAGCAATAATTGCAAAACAGCGAACAGCGAGCAAGAGCCATCGTTTTATCTTAATTCGCTTCAGGGCTGTTGTTTTTAGCGACTCAAAAAATGCAAGTGTTGAAAACTGAATACGCTTTGGTTTTCTGATATTCAGCAGGTATATCAAAAGGGGTACTGCAATCGTTAACAGGGCGATTAAAAAAAGCGGATTAAGAAAACTCATTTATCAAAAAGTTTTTACCTTCACAGGTTTACAGTTAGGAACAAAACTGTAAAGAAGTATTAAGCTATGGTTATAACCAATGCCTAACAAACATATTATTCGAAATTCAGTGTCTATCAATCATTCGAAACGGTTAATTAGTTCATTCATTCTGCTTATTGCTCTTCTTTTTTGGGGATGTGGAAAACCATCGGTTGAACATTGGTCAGATTTTATCCCCGGCTCCGCTCTCTTTGTCATTGTTCCTGATAGTAATACATCGCTTGAGGAGATGCTTTCATCAGATATCATTCCGCTTTTTGATGATATCAGCCCAACAGCTTTTCAGCTTGTTTCGAATATTCAGGATGGCTCGGATGATGCCCTTCTGGTTGAAGCGTTGTTTTTATACCCGGACACATCAAACGACTGGCAGCCGGCATGGATAACACAGCAAAAACCCAGACTGCTCAACTATCTTACTAACAATTTTCAGCCGGAATTTGAGCAGAAAAATTATGATTTTTTGCGATTTACTATCGAAAAGCTCTTCTTCTCTGATCGAATTATTTTTGTTGTTGAACTCGGTAATTATACCCTTTTCTCTGAATCGAGCATGGCAGTTGAGAATGCTATCCGTTCGCTTACCGGCCGCATTGAATCCGCAAATATTTCGCAAGAACAGGTAACTCCCGGTTCTGTGGTTTTTAATTTTCCGGGATTAGATGTTCTCGCAAGGCAATTTGCACAGGTTACGTATCGCCCGTTTCTCTACAATATTTTTGATGGCACAGAGGCATCATCTTTGCAGTTTCGGCAGGGTGGCAGTGATGGCTTTAACTGGCAATTCAGCGGCAGTGTACCCTTCTCTTCTGAAAAATCTGATCTGATGAGGCTCTACTCATCCGAGCCTTCATCTTTCATGCTGGAGAGATACATCCCCATTAATGCAGCAGCCTTCTCCATTTTCCGGCCATCCCCTATATCACTACCCATAGACCATCTCGAAGCCGATACGGATACAGATAACTTCCTGCTGGCAAATCAAACCCTGATCCGTGAGCTGCGCCAATACCTTGGCAATGAGGTGGCTTTTGTATCATTTGCTGACTCAGGCCCTGCCAGTGCGAGCGAATATCTCTACATCCGCTCACTGCAAAATGGAGAGAGGGTAAAAGCTGTTTTTGATCAGCTCGCTGAAGAAGAACTGGCCATTAGAAATGATCGAACCTATTTTATAAACAGTGAAATTATCGGGAAACTACTTGGATCTGAGCTTTATCCAAATGCCGATTTTTATGTAACTATTTACGACAGAGTTGCAGCCATAGCCCAGCGAAACGGACTTGCAGAGAGTGTTGGCGGTGATGCTGAACGCCGCAGAGTAATGTTTTTTGATGATGATTACCAAAGTATAAGGCAGTCGTTCCCCTCAGCATTGAGCTCTATCACCTATGTGGATGCAGCCCGTTTCGGGCGATACGTACAGCCGTGGCTCTACCCTCAAAATTACATAAACACCCTTCTTGGGCGAATGGACAGGTTTGTGGCAACTACACAGCTCAGCGAAAACGGCCAGAGCCTGAATGTAAGGCTTACAAACTTTGAGCAAGAACGCACCGAGCGCCCCTTCCGCGATCAGTGGGTTTTCCCTCTCGGGGGAGCTGACATTACCGGCAAGGTTGTTCTGGCTGATATAACCGGCAGCTCTCGTAACGAGGTGGTATTCTCTGCAGATGATGGCTTTGTGTATGTTCTGGCTACCGATGGCACACTGGTAATGCAGGCAAGTACCGAGTTGGATGTTCCGATCGGCTCGCCTGTGGTGTATGATTGGTACGGGAACAATCAAAACATCATTATGCAGGCAGCCGGTGACAAGGTGTACGCCTGGAACCGCGACGGTGAAATTCTGCCGAATTTTCCTGTACAGATGGGTGAAGCAATATCAACACCGCTCACAGTAATGGATATAACCGGTAATGGCGTAGCTGAGATGATTCTTGCCACAGCAGACCGCCGCGTTCATATTCTCAATACCCGCGGGCAGGCTATAAACGGCTGGCCTCAAAGTACCAACGCCACTGTTCGGCACAGCCCGTTTATCAGTAATATTGGTGGTCAGCAGTCACTTTTTGTGTTCGCCGAAAATGCGCTGCATGCATGGAATATCAACGGTCAGCGAAGAAACGGCTTCCCTGTGTTTCTTTCCACTCAGGTAAGCGGCTCGCCTGCACGATTCCGCAATCACATCGTGGCGTCCGGTTTTGACGGCAACCTTTTCAGTGTTGGCACAAGCACTCTTTTTTCTGATGAAAACGCCACCATACACCGTTCAGATTCTCTTTATGTACAATCCCTCTCTGTTTCCAACAGCAGCCTCAACTCCACGCCCCTTTCCCAATCCGTGATGCTGAGAGGAGATGACGGTTTGTTCCGTGATGATTTTGTTCTTCTGCAATCCTCAAACGGATCTGTGTTTCTGTATGATGCCGCTGGTGAACTGCACTTTACAAAATCCCTTGGCCAGCCCTCAGCCGATCACTTTTCACCTTTAATTGCTGATATTAACAGCGATAACCGTGAGGATATCATTGCGCTTGCAGATTTTGGAAGGCTCTATGCCTGGGATATACTTAGTGGCGACCGTCACGCAGATCTGCCCACAACCGGTATGCGATACCCTTTGATATCAGATTATTTTGGTAACGGCAACAAAGAGATTATTGCCCAGACAAGAGAAGGCCTTCAGTGCTGGACCATCTACTTCACCCGCCGGGAGAGTGGGGAATAGGGTTTATGCACATTTCTGATGAAGAAGGTGGTGGTGATTGATTTAATTGAAGGCAAACTGAGTGCAGAATTAGAGAATCGCCGGCCCGAGGAGTGAGACAGCTTTTATCAAATTTCATTTTTATTTCTGCTTAACATGAGTTTATTTTTTTTAACGAACTCTTGCTACTTAAAGAATATCAGCCAATGCCTCTTCAAGATCGGCGAAATCAAATTCGAAACCGGTTACCTCCAGTACTTTTGGTTTAACATTCAGGCTGCTTAGAATGGGTTGAGCTGCCTCACCCAGTGCGATGTTAAGTGCAAATTCCGGTACACGGAATAGAGATGGCCGTCCCATTACCCTGCCCATCGCTTTTGCCAGATCGTTCATTGTAGCGGCATTTGGCCCACATGCATTATATGGCCCTGAAAGAGTCTTGTTCTCTATCGGGTAAAGAATGGCATTACAGAGATCGCGCATGTGGATCCACGGTACATATTGATTGCCTGAACCTATGGGTCCACCCACAAACATTTTGTATGGCAGCAACATTTTTTCAACAACGCCACCATCTTTTTCAAGTACAATGCCAATTCTTGGTATGGCAACGCGCACATTATTGCTTTGAGCTTTCAGTGCTTCTTTTTCCCAGTCAATGCAAACGTTGGCAAGAAAGTCTTCACCGTTTGTACTTCCTTCATTAAGCTCTTTATTACCTGAATCACCATAAATTCCAACTGCTGAGGCTGATATAAACAGTTCCGGCGGATTTTTGGCCTTACGGATTCCCTCCGCAAGCTCTCTTGTTGAATCTATGCGGCTGTCGTAAATCTGCTTTTTTACACTTTCACTCCATCGCTGGCCAAACAGGTTTTCTCCAACCAGATTAATTACAATATCTGCGCTCTCAATTGCATCACTGAGTTCATCATTACCCCAGCCTATATACTTTCTGTTTTCAGCCTGTTGCTCGGAATACTTGTCGGGCGACCTGGTAATCAGAGTTAGAAAGTGCCCTTCTTTTAAGAGTTCGGAACAGAGATAGCTTCCTATAAATCCGGTACCGCCAGTAATGAGTATCTGTTTGGTGTCCATATTCGTATAACGTTCAAGAGGTGAAAATCAATCCTTTTGATCAGATCAAAAAGTAAAAATAGAAAAATATGAAGGGGGCTGACAGAATCATGGAATCAAACCTGTCGAAGAGGCCGCCGTGTCCGGGCAACAGGGATGATGAATCTTTTACACTTGCGAGGCGTTTTAATTTACTTGCAGCAATATCCCCGAGCGGACCGAAGATGCTTATGAGAAAGACTGCCGCCGGTAAGTGCCATAGGGTTAGCGGGAATGGATCTGCCAAAAGGTAAACAATCAGATAGCCTGCGGCCGCACCAAGAAACCCAAACAAAAACCCTTCTACAGTCTTTTTGGGACTTATTTTTGGAGCCAGCGGTCGTTTGCCAAAAGTTTTCCCTCCAAAATAGGCAAATACATCGTTCCCCCATATCATGAAAAAGAGGGCCAGTGTTAGCCAGAAACCGTCGGTCTCAAGCCCGAGATTTCTAATCTGAACAATCATAAAAAAACCAATCGGTGCATAAATTCCGGTAAAAAGTGTACTCAGCCACCTGCCCGACGCTTCACTTTTCTTGTCGATTATTGCCCAGATTGTAACAAGTAAGAGCGCAGAAGAGACAGATATAACTACAATTTCCGGAAGCAGAGGCAGTATCCAGAATGTAAACCCGAGCAGTACGGAGAGTGGAAAAAAATCAGGGCTGTCGGCTGCGGTTACTATTCTGTGAACTTCCCATAGTGTAAAACCGGCTAAAATTCCCATCAGAATTTCAAAAGGACGCCCACCAAACCACGTTACAACCAAAACCAATGCGGCAGCGGGTACAGCAAACAGTACTCTTTTTGTTAGTTCACTCAATTATCCGTGGTTTGATCATCAGTAGATTCGTTATCGTCTTGTTGCTCTTCATTCAGTGCGGCAAGAGCTTTCCGTGCCTTTTTCTCGAAATCTGCCGGTACATAGAGGTATACCATAGACATCTCCCCTATGTTAAGGCTGTAAGATGAGTCTCGCTTTGAAAGGATATTTGATGGAATCTTCAAACTGGCAAGATAGCTTTTTGCAAGCTGCACCTCGTACTCTGTGCCTTTTTCGAGAACGCATACCCAATTGTTAATTTCGTTTGGCTTTGATCCCCGCAGCATTACGATGTTGGATTTCCATTAAAGTTAGACTGACGAAACATTACTGCCACAAGTAATCCACTAATAAAAATACTTACTAAAAGGAGCCATATCGGTGGCAGAGCTTCTGCATTCATCTCACGAAACATAAGCTCCGGAAAATTAATCCCAGCTACAACTGCAGCTCCGTTATTTAAGAAGTGAGCGATAATTGCAGGCCATAGCGATCCGCTAAGCCATGTCATCAATGCGAGGATTGCCCCCAACGTTGCAAGCGGTAGCAGGTTACCCAGCTGAATATGAAACAACCCAAAAATGATGCTAGAAACAATTATTGCAGTGATAATACCCCAGCTTTTTTCAAATGATCGCATTACATAACCGCGAAACAGAACCTCTTCACAAAGTGCCGGAACAACAGCAATATTAAAAAGTGCGAAAAGAAGAACTCCCTCGGTAGTTAAGAAGTTCTGAATCATCTGATACTGATCAGTCTGCAGATTTGTAAAAAATTCGGGTACGGGCAGCAGTGAGTTCAGATAACCAAGATACATTACTGCTGGTTGAGCAGCCAGAATCAGCAGCCCCCCCAGCATCAGATATTTTAATGTATCTGTATGCCAGCGGATGCGCAGATACTCTTTCACTCCTTCGCCGATTGTATGCAACCGGGTAACTACAAACGTTGCCAGGCCAATAAATAGAATCTGCCCTGTTGAATTTCCAATAAAGAGCAGATCCATTCTGCTTGTAAGAAGATCGGCAGCATCACTGATTTCAGAAAAAGCACCGGTCAAGAACATCAATCCGGTAAAAACGAGAGCTGCCGTGGCCTGGAATGAGATAAAGGCAACTACGAGCCAGATCATTACAATAGCCCAATGGGCAAAACCGTTACGTTCTGCCCAGGAATGCTGATAATTATATGGCTGATGTTCGAAACTGCTCATTGAATTTTTTAGAGTTCGTCCTCTTTTTTCTCAGCAAAAATTGCCACACCGATAAGTGCTGTAATGAGGTTAAACAATCCTGTAACAGGAATACCCCAAAAAAGCTGGCGAAGAGCAGATTGATCCATAGAATCTGCCATAGTATCAATCAGATCATCTCTGGTTGATGAAGGCATGTCCATCGCTTCTATATTTGCAATGATCGATTCAAGAATTTTTTGGTTGTACTCCGGATCAAAAAGCAAAACCCACAACTCGCTTAGCACTAAAGAAATAACTGTGATTACAGCGCCGGTTAAAAAACCAAGAGCTGCACCCTGACCCAATTTCAAAAAAGGAGAAACTTCTTTTGTGTAGTGCCATACCGTTACCATACCTGCAAAAGCGGTGATGAGGCAAATTATCCCGCTGCTTATTGTGGCTGGTGAGAAAAAAGAACCCGTTGGCTCGGAATTTATCTGTTGATAACCAAAAAAGAGGCCGGCTACAAAACTGACCAATCCAAATATCGCACCAACTATAACGATGCTGGGCCAGTAGCTTGCTATTGAAAATTTATGTTCCTGTGCAGTATCATGTTCATTCATCGTTATGCTCACTGTTTTTGTTTAAATAGTTCTGATATAACTGCTGCAACCGCAATGCCTAAAAGCAGCCCCAGCATAAATCTGCTTATATTTGTGTTAACCCATAAACCAAGCAAATTACCGGTAAAATCAGCAATTTGAAGGAATACAGTACATAAAAGAAACCGTAATGTCCATTTTTTACTTGCCTTTAACCGTATCATCACAGGAATAGATAACCAGCCGGCAAGTAACCCGGCAAATATACCAAAACATCGGGTATTTACTGCCATCTGAACGCCATTAATGGAAAAAGATCTATCCGGCATTTGATGACACACACCCTCAAGAAGCCTTCCCGTCCAGTGCCCAATGGTTTGTTCGGCTCCCCAGATCCCTCCTCCAAGCGAAACTATCACCAGAAAAATAAGCGAAGCAAGAATACTTGTATAAAACCATCTGTGTTGCATTTACGGCTTTGATTTCACAAGATCGAGAAAATTATCGGGTGCTTTGCACGGTTTTCTGCTTTCAGCATCAGCAAAGCAGAGATTTACCTGGCCCAAAACATGCGGTGCTGTTTGCCTGTACGTGGTTACCCGGTACCACGTTTCCAATTTTATGAGCGGTTTCTTGAAAACAGAAACCTCAACTGCCATCTCTTCATCATAAAACACCGGAGACTTGTACTCAATCTGAGAAAAAATCACAGGCAGCATAAATCCTTCATCTTCTAACTGCGCATAAGAGAGCCCGAGTGACCTGATCAACTCCGTTCGGGCAACTTCAAAATATTCCAGGTAGCGGGCGTAGTACACATAACCCATTTTATCCGTTTCGCCATACCTGCTTCTAAGCCGGTGTGTATAGGTAATGATTGGCTTACTTTCAGGTAATGTAATCATGCTAAGGGATCATCAGGCATCTGACTTCGGGGCAGCTTTTTCCCACTCACCCATAGCGGCATACTTTTCGATACGCTGGTCAACGAGTTTTGCCGGCTTCATTTTTTTGAGCCGTTTGAGGCTTTTCAGGATTTGATCTTTCACTGCCTGGGCCGATTTTTTATGATTGCGATGCGCCCCTCCAAGTGGCTCTGCAATTACACCGTCAATCACTTTTAGCTCCAGCAGATCTTTAGCTGTGAGTTTCAGCGCGGATGCAGCCTGTTCTTTATACTCCCATGTTTTCCAGAGAATGGATGAACACGATTCGGGCGAAATTACGGAGTACCAGGTATTTTCCATCATGTAGAGTTCGTTACCCATCCCGATACCAATTGCCCCGCCGCTCGCACCTTCACCAATAACGATACTTATAATTGGCACCTCCAGCACGGCCATCAACTTAAGATTTCTGGCAATGGCTTCTGCCTGGCCACGCTCTTCTGCTTCCAGGCCGGGAAAAGCGCCTGGGGTATCGAGCAATGTTACAACGGGGATATTAAACTTTTCAGCCATTTTCATCAGTCTGTACGCTTTTCGGTAACCCTCGGGATTGGCCATTCCAAAATTTCTGTACTGTCTCGATTTAGTATCCCGCCCTTTCTGATGGCCGATAATCATTACCGACTCCCCATCAATTGTTGCAAGGCCGCCAACCATCGCTTTATCATCCGCGTGGTATCTGTCTCCATGAAGCTCAATGAAATCTTCCGTCATCAGATCGATATAATCCAGCGTGTAAGGCCGTTCGGGATGGCGCGCAAGCTGTACCCGCTGCCATCGTGTTAAGTTAGTGAAGATAGATTCACGCAGCTGGTCAGCTTTTTCTCTGAGGCGGTCAATTTCCGGCTTTAATACTTCATCGCCGAGCGAGAGGGCATTCAGCTCTTCAATTTTTTTCTCTAACTCTTCAATTGGCTGTTCAAAATCGAGATATTGCATGGTACTGGTTTTGCTAATTGCAGGTTTTTGTTTTTAATATAACAACAAATCACTTTGTATTGCTAAAGCTTCTCTTATTCGGCAATTTCCATTTTTTCGGCAAAGTAATCGCAAAAGTCTCTCATGTCACCACTAATGCGTTCATCATTGGTAGAGTTCTGAAGTGTATCGGCCATGCTTTTTAATGTTTGATGGAAGAAAATTTTCATTTCGTCGATGGTCATATCCTTCGTCCAGAGATCGAGCCTCAGGGTATCCTTGTTTTTATGATCCCAAAGGGCCAGTATCATCGCACGGCATTCTGCTTTATCGTAGCCTTTAAGGTCGGTGGCGGACCATTCTATGGCTTCCGGGATATTTTTATCATCGAGCTTTACTTCAATTCCAATTTTTTTTGACTGATTTGACATGGATAGATTTATTCTGGTTTACAATTATTTCTGAGCTTATCCAGCACGAACTGAAAATCTTCGGGCAGCGGTGAATCAAATGCTACGTGCTCGCACGTGGTGGGGTGTTCAAACCCAAGCGTTTTGGCGTGAAGTGCCTGCCTTCCAAGTTTTGCAAACATATTTTTGAGCATATTTTTTCTTGATCCGGTATTTGGGCCGTAACGAACCGTGTCACCACCGTAGGTTTTATCCCCAAAAATAAAGTAAGCTTCATGCTGCAAATGAACCCGGATTTGATGGGTGCGCCCAGTTTCGAGTTGTACTTCAAGCAGAGCAAGATGATCGAACTGTTCTAAGCGTGTAAAGTGTGTAATGGCATGCTTCCCCCCTTCTTTCAAAACTGTCATAATTTTTCGGTCGCGCGGTGAACGCCCAAGGTAGCTTTCGATAGTGCCACTTTCAGGGGGATATCCCCAAACAATAGCCCAATAGGTGCGATCTGGTTTCTTTTTTGCAAACTGTTTGGAGAGTTTCTGATGAGTTAACTCATTTTTCGCAACTACCAAAAGGCCACTGGTATCTTTATCCAGGCGATGTACAATTCCCGGCCTCAGGGTCTCTTCTTCAGCATTGGCAAGATTACTTTTCGTATGATGGAGTAGTCCGTTTACCAGCGTGCCGGACCAGTTACCAAAAGCTGGGTGCACAACAAGATCTGCCTCTTTATTTACGATAAGAAGGTCATCATCTTCATACACAATATTCAGTTCCATTGGCTCTGGCCTTGCCTTTTCGGGTGGTGGCTTAGGGAGGGATATTTCAATCTTGTCGCCGGGCTGCATCAAATATGATGCTTTCTCTGTTTTGCCATTCACCAGTACATAGCCATCCTTAATAGCTTTCTGCACTTTATTTCGGGTAGCATTTTGAACGAATGATGTGATGTACTTATCGAGCCGGATGTCTGTACTCTGGCCATCGGGTACATTGAGCAGGTATTCTGTTTTTTTGGGGTTCTCTTTTTCAATAATCATGGTACAAAGATAGTGAAAGTCTGCCTTTTTTATTCAGAAACGCACTTTTGAAAAAAAGTTTAAAAAAAAGTGTAAGGTTTTCACTTTATATGGCTCATACTTATAGACTATTTATTAAGGCGGAAGCTATTACCGCGAAACTTCAAGAGATTTTTAGGGAATCAAGAGTAATACAAACCGTAAGTGGTTTCTTCAGAACTACCACTTACGGTTTTTTTTATTTCTCAATTTATTTACGATTTTATTCATTGATGGATCAGGAATTCTCTTCGCCAGTTTTATATATTCTCAATCGGTAGTTATCAAGAAATGTTTTATCCAAAATTGTTTCAACCTGCACCCTCTCAATAAAACTATTTTCATTTTCTGCGGACTGCATCCAATATTCACTATCTCTACGCTGCACAAAAACAATAAAAATATTCAAGTTTTGTATCTCTTCTATATGACCATCCGATAGAAACTCATAATGTATTGTTGACGGATATCCCTGTAGCTCAGACATGAATTTCATGGTAGATTTTTTATTATAAACTACAGCTGCATTTTGCGGAACATGCTGAATGATTGCCTCTTGAATTTCCCGCTGTACTGAAACCCAATGATTAAAGATCACATTCCCAAATGCCACTCCAAATGAGATAGCAACAACACTAACCTGCAATAAGAGCTTTCTTACAAAATCTGTTTGTATCAACCAATTAAGTACTCTTGGGACAGTGTGTGCAGTAGCAAATGCGAGAACAGGCAGCAAGGGAATATAGAAACGTGGCCCTAGAACAAGGCTTTTCAAAAAACCACTGCTCTCACCGCTGAAATCGTAAGCCAGGTAAAAAAGTGTGAAAACCACAATAGTTGTAACTACCTCAGTTCTGCGTTCACCCTTATAAAGTAATCCAAAAAATAATCCACCTGGCACAAAAACAGTAAGTGCAGTAAGATACACGAATGAGTTGTCTGCTATCGCACTTAGAGAGAATCCATAATGAGGATCTCGGGCAAAAAACGGATCACCAAAAATTAATTGAGCCATCATTAGGCGAAGGCTCACTCCAAGTAACCCTCCATATAGTAAAAAAGTCCAACTTACATTCATACGAAGCATGGCACCGGCAAAAAGCGGGGCAAAAAGCAACGCATTCGACTCTCTGAAGAGAATAGAAGCGCCAGCCACAAAGCCGGCAGCGAACCAGAGATAAACCCTGGTTTTTTCTTTTTGATGGCTTCCTTTCCAAAAAAGAAACCACCCTAATGCTACAACTCCTGCACTGACAACATCACTCGAAACAACACGAGCCATAACAAGGGCTGGTGGAAAGATCAGTAAAATAAGTGCATAGTGGGGGTTAAGTTTACATACTCTGAGAAGTAACGCAGTAAAAAATATTGCAGCTGCAAGTGAAAGTGCAGGCATCCAGAACGCCAAACCCCAACCGCCAAAAAGCATAAAAATGCCTGCAACAAACGATGTACCAGGTGGATATTCACTCGGCAGAGAATATGTAACCTGTTGCGTAACGGGATGAAACTCTTCTACCATTATTTGGCCGTTCGCAAATGCAGCTGCCTGTCTTAAATAATGAGTTTCATCAATTAATATGCTAACACCGGGGTAGGTTGCAGCAAAACTGATTAAAAAAACAAGTACAGGCAGCCAAAGTTTTTTTAAGGCCATTTCTAGTTAGTGTTTTCAAAAAGCAAGTTTAAATTTATATCTGAGCAATTGACACAAAACTGTAGATCACTTTTTAAACCTGAATATACCATACTTGAAGATGACATAAATTGCCCTAATACCGTCTTTCCAATCTATTTTTTTGCCCTCTTCGTAGGTACGTCCGTAATAAGATATACCAACTTCGTATATTCGTACTTTAGGAATACGGGCAATTTTGCAGGTTACTTCAGGCTCAAAACCAAACCTTTTTTCAGAAAGATGCAGAGACTGTACCATATTCGTGTCGAACAGTTTATAGCAAGTTTCCATATCCGTGAGGTTCAAATTTGTAAACATATTCGAAAGGTTCGTAAGTAATTTATTACCAATAGTATGCCAATAGAATAGAATACGATGTGGTTTACCACCCATAAATCTCGATCCGTACACAACATCAGCATACCCATCTATTACCGGTTTAAGAAGATTGTTATATTCTGAGGGATCATATTCAAGGTCTGCATCCTGTATAATTAAATAATCTCCACTTGCCTTTGCAATTCCTGTATGCAAGGCAGCACCCTTTCCCTGATTGGTTTCGTGTTTATAGTGTTGAATCTCAAGATCAGGGTTTTCAGAAATAAATAGATCTATTATGTCCCCCGTCTCATCTGTAGAGCAGTCATTTATGATGATGATCTCTTTATTTATATCATCAAGTAATTCCACACTTTTCACTTTTTCCAGTAAAGTGCGAATCGTAGCGGCCTCGTTGTAAGCAGGTATTATAATCGACAAACGATTCATCAAATAACAAAGAATTAATTCAGCTGATTTTCTGAATAGCTAAAGTGCCACTATTGGAGAGAAGAATCAATGCATACTTTATTTGGTGGCAACATATTAACAGCATTTGAATCCGAATCGGTTCCTCTGAGAAAAAATCAGGAGCAGATCTGAGGTTATGAACATTATAAAAGCTAAATTAACTAATGAGCTAATGTATATAAAGTTGACAGGTTGATTATAATCTTACATATCAATCTGATGCAATCAAATAATTAAACAAAATACAAACCTATCACTTAAGCTTGTAAGGCTCCATTATCACATGTGATCTGCTGAACCCCTACCTGTCTTTCTGATAAAAAAGGGTTCTACAGGAAAGTTTGTGGGTAAAACAATGTACATATATTTTTCAACGAAAA
>REDS01000186.1 GCA_007693395.1 Balneolaceae bacterium
CTGCACTATACAAACTTTAATTTTGTGGGAATACAGTTTACCTCTCCAACAGTTGATGCATCAAATATGACAAATCTTAGAGCGGATATTTATATACCGTCAGATCTATCGAGTGATGCAAAACTGGCAATTGAGATGGTTGACTTTGGAGCTGATGTAACGGGCAGGTTCGCAACCACTATTACACCTGATCAATCAAGGCAATGGATAAGTTTAGATATTCCACTTTCAAGTTTTTCAGGCTTAAGCAGCAGGTCTGCACTTGCTCAAATCATCTTTGTGGATGATAACGGCAACATTCCAAGCTTCTTTGCCGACAATATCTTCTTTTATACAGATGACGGTTCCACACCTCCGCCACCGGGCGCCGAACCGGCTTCACCTGCACCTGCACCGGTACAACAAGCTGATAACGTAATTTCACTGTTCAGCCAGTCATACAGCGACGTGCCTGTAGACACCTGGAGAACCGAGTGGTCAGTTGCTGACTACGAAGAGATCACCATACAAGGTGTGCCAACCAAGAAGTACACAAACCTTGATTTTGTGGGAATCGAAACGGTTGCAAATCAATTAGACATCTCAGAAATGACCCATATCCATATGGATGTTTGGTCGCCAGACTTTACTCTGTTCGGTGTGAAACTGGTTGATTTTGGCCCGGACGGTGCATTCAACGGCGGGGATGATACCGAAGACGAAGTAAACCTCACCAATATACCACAAGGGGAGTGGGTACGCCTTGAAATTCCACTTAGCGATTTCCCTGAACTAACAGGCAGAGAAAACATTGCGCAGTTAATTCTTGTTGGCCAGCCAACAGGCGAAACCACGGTATACCTCGATAATGTATTCTTCTACAAAGAAGACGACACCACACCGCCCCCACCCACCGATGAGCCTGCTGAAGCAGCACCGGCACCTGTTCAGGATGCAGGTGATGTTATATCACTCTTCAGCAGGGCATATGATGATGTGCCGGTGGATACCTGGCGCACAGAATGGTCTTCAGCTGAATATGAAGAAATTACAATTGATGGTATTGCCACCAAGAAATATTCTTCGCTCGATTTTGTTGGCATCGAAACCGTTGAAAATCAGATCGATATCACAGATATGACACATCTTCACATAGATGTATGGTCGCCCGATTTTGATGTTTTCAGAATTAAGCTGGTTGATTTCGGGCCTGATGGCGCTTTCAATGGCGGTGATGATACTGAAGACGAAGTGGTTTTCGAAAATCTTGCTCAGGGTGAGTGGGTACGTCTTGAGATTCCGCTGAGTGATTTCGAGCAGCTCACAACAAGGGAAAATCTGGCACAATTTATACTGTCTGGTTTACCAACCGGTGAATTCACAGTGTATATCGATAATGTGTTCTTTTACAAACAGTAGTGCAATGCTAAAGGCCCGAATTCTATGATATTCGGGCCAAATATTTTGAAGTTTACTTTTTACGTATTAAAAATTTTTTTCAGATGAAATCAAATAATTTATATAGCACCTTAGCCGTATTATCTGTTTTTCTGATGTACGCAGTAGTAAGTGGTTGCAGTGTTGATGACAACCAAAACCTGCCTGAACGCAATTGGCAACTGACCTGGAGTGACGATTTTGAAGGCCCTGCAGGGCAATCACCAAATCTCAATAACTGGACGTTTGATATAGGAACAGGGGATAATGGCTGGGGGAACGAAGAGCTGCAGTACTATACAAACCGCCCTGAAAATGTTTCACTGAATGGAAATGGCCAGCTTGCTATAACCGCTCTAAGGGAATCATTTGGTGGTATGCCGTTTACATCAGCCAGAATTAAAACGGAAGGACTCTTTGAGCAGGCATACGGAAGGTTTGAAGCAAGTATCAAAAATCCATACGGCCCGGGTATATGGCCTGCATTTTGGATGCTTGGTGCCGATTTCAGCACGGTTGGCTGGCCCCAAAGCGGAGAGATAGATATTATGGAGATGCGCGGACAGCAACCTCATATAGCTATAGGCTCGTTGCACGGACCGGGTTACTCTGCCGGGAATGCTTTGTCATCAAATTACTCAATACCAAACAACCGCTTTGATGATGATTTTTATCTGTATGCAATAGAGTGGTTTCCCGACAGAATAGACTTCTTTGTGGATGACTTTCTTTATAACCGCATAAAAAGAAGTGACGTGCCGGGAGAATGGGTATTTGACAAGCCATTTTTCATGATTCTGAATGTAGCTGTTGGCGGTACATTTGTGGGTTTTCCAACAGATCAAACACCATTCCCTCAGCAAATGCTGGTTGATTATGTTCGTGTTTACGAACTCGCTGATTAATACTGAATAGTTCAATCAATACAATTTTAATACAAGAATTCACAGACAATTGGGTATAAAAGAGAAGCATATAGGTGGAGAATTGTGGTTTAAAATCGAAAACCACAATAAAATAAGGCCATTTTTTATCAATGTAGTTAGCGACTCCAACCACTGGATGTTTATTTCAAGTAACGGGGGGCTTACTGCAGGCCGAAAGAACAACAGTTACTCCCTTTTTCCATACTACACAGATGACAAAATCACCGAAAACGCAGACATTACCGGCAGCAAGACCATTCTTCAGGTAGATGTTGATGGTGAAATTCGGGTATGGGAACCTTTTTCTGAAAGGTTTACCGGGAAGTATGAGTTTACAAGAAATATTTACAAGAGTTTCAATGGCAACAAGATCATGTTTGAAGAGATTAACCATGATCTTGGGCTTACCTACAGATATCAATGGAATTCGAGTAATCTGTATGGGTTTGTGAGAAAATCGGAACTTATAAACCACTCAGGCAATGAATGCAATATTTCTCTGCTTGATGGAATCCAAAATATCTTGCCATACGGCGTTGAGCCCGACATGCAAACACAAACCAGCAATCTTGTGGATGCATACAAAAAGAATGAACTGGTGAAAGAGACCGGTTTGGGAATCTATGCATTGAGTGCAATTATTGTTGATAAAGCCGAACCAAGTGAAGCACTGAAAGCAAATGTGGCATGGTCGCTGGGTCTTGAACATGCAACATACCTTGTCTCGTCTCTTCAGGTAGATCATTTCAGAAATAATAAGCCGGTTGAGCAAGAGGAAGTAGTAAAAGGAGAAAAGGGAGCATATTTTGTTCAGACAAGTTTAAAGCTGCCCTCAGATGGAAGTAAATCCTGGAAAATTATTGCCAGTGTAAATCAGAATCATGCGCAAGTCATTGAGCTGAATCAAAAGATAAAAGATGGCGATGAACTTGAAGCAGAAATAGAAGAGGATATTGAACGCGGAAGTAAAAAGCTGCGGGAGCTCATTGCCGGAGCGGATGGCCTTCGTGTAACGGGCGACACACTGAAAGATGCCCGCCACTTCTCAAATGTTCTGTTCAACATTATGCGTGGTGGCACATTCGATTTTAACTACCAAATTGAGAAAAAAGATCTCTCCGGTTATCTGGCAAAAGCCAATAAAGATGTCTTCAAAAGAAATCGGGAGTTTATTGACAGTTTAGATGAAATCGTTAACAGATATGATCTTCTAAAACTGCTTGATGAGACAGAAGACCCCGACTTAATCAGATTAGTCAGAGAGTATCTGCCTCTTAAATTCAGCCGAAGGCATGGCGATCCAAGTAGGCCTTGGAACTATTTCACAATAAACACTCAGAGTGAAATTGATGGCTCAAAAATTCTGGATTATGAAGGCAACTGGCGCGATCTATTCCAAAACTGGGAAGCTCTTGCGCATTCTTATCCCGGTTTTATTGACGGGATGATCTTCAAGTTCCTGAATACATCCACCTTCGATGGATACAATCCTTACCGGGTTACCAAGGGCGGATTTGACTGGGAGACCATTGAGCCGGATAATCCGTGGTCGTACATCGGTTATTGGGGTGATCACCAGATTATTTACCTACTGAAACTTCTGGAGTTCTATAACATGCATGAACCGAATGCGCTTAAAGACCTGTTTGCGGATGATCTTTTTGTTTATGCAAATGTTCCTTATCGAATCAAACCATATGAAGATATTGCAGCCGATCCCAAAAATACCATCAATTTTGATGAAGAGGGTGATCAAAAAATCCGGGAAAAAGTAGCGGAGAATGGTGCAGATGGTGCTCTCTTAACAAACAAAGAAGGTGCCATCCACAGAGTAAACTTCCTGGAAAAAATTCTTGCCACCACACTTGCCAAGGTTTCAAACTTTATACCTGAAGGCGGTATATGGATGAACACACAACGGCCAGAGTGGAACGATGCCAACAATGCATTGGTGGGTAACGGTGTGAGTATGGTTACGCTCTGTTATTTGCGAAGGTTTCTGAAATTTTTTGAAGCCCTCGCTGATGAACCCGGTATAGATGAGGTTCTTCTCAGCAAAGAACTGCTCCAGTTTTTTAATGAGATTAATGAGGTACTTGCCGGCAATAAGGAACTACTCAATGGAAGTATCAGTGATGAAGGCCGCAAGCAGATTACAGATCTTCTTGGGCAGGCGGGCAGCAAATATCGAATTCACGTTTATGAAAATGGTTTCAGCGGTGAGAAATCTCAACTGAAGCTGATTCAGTTCGCAGAATTTGTGAAAAATGCACTCTCTTTTATGGAGCACTCCATTGAGGCCAATATCAGGGAAGATGGCCTTTATCATTCATATAACATAATGAGTATGGAGGAGAACGGTATTTCCATCTCTAATCTAAGTGAAATGCTGGAAGGTCAGGTGGCCATCCTCAGTTCAGGCTATCTGAACCCTGCTGAAGCTGTACATGTATTGGATGCCCTTCGCAAGAGTGCCTTGTATCGAGAAGATCAGAACAGCTATATACTTTATCCCAACAAAGAACTGCCGGGTTTCCTGGAGAAAAATAATATTCCGAAGGAGTCTGTTCAAAAATCAGAACTTCTCAGGAAGCTTGCAGAAGAGGGCAACAGGCAGGTTATTATTGAAGACGTTCACGGCGGGTTTCATTTCAATGGTAATTTCAGAAATGCCGGCGATGTAAAAGAAGCCCTTGAAGAACTGAAGGAAACATCATACAGAAATCTGATTGAGAAAGACGGTGGTACTGTACTGAAAATTTTTGAAGAAGTTTTCAATCACAAAGCATTTACAGGCCGTTCAGGTACATTTTTCGCGTTTGAAGGCCTCGGTTCAATTTACTGGCATATGGTTTCCAAGCTCTATCTTGCTGCGGGAGAGGTTGCCTATGCAGCAGCAAACAGTGGGGCAGATGAAGATATTTGCGGTAGATTACGCAGTCATTTCTACGAAATTGGCGAAGGTATTGGCATTCATAAATCACCCGAAGTTCATGGTGCATTTCCAACGGATGCCTATTCACACACACCGGCTCACCGTGGTGCCCAGCAACCGGGTATGACGGGTCAGGTTAAAGAAGATATTCTGGCTTCCTTTTTTGAGCTTGGCCTCGCAGTGGATAATGGTGTGTTACGCTTTAATCCCGTTCTGCTGCGTAAATCAGAACTAAGGGAGAAATCTGCTGATGTTGACTTTATACTCACTGAGATGCAGAAAGAAGAGATCTCTATACCATCGGGCTCGCTATGCTTCACTATTTGCCAGGTTCCGGTGCTCTATACTGCCGGTGCGGAGACTAAAACTGAAATTGAGATGAAAAATGGTTCAATCAAAAAATTTGAAGGGCTTCATCTTGATCGGCAAAGCAGTGCTGCCATCTTTCAGCGTTCCGGTGAAATTAAAAAGATCGTAGTTACACTGGAAAAAGGTAGTCTAATCGATAAATAACCAATATGAAAACAGCAACTTCAATACTGTTAATTACGCTGATGGTTTTCATCATGGCGTCCTGCACAGAACAGAAAACTCACGACTTCTCAATGATTACAATAACCGCCGAGGAAATACTCGGCAACCCATATTATCAGGCGATTTCTTTTGGAGCTTACCGGGAAACGACAAGAGATATTCAGCCAACAATTCCTCAGATAAAAGAAGATTTGATGATTCTGCATGCAATGGGAGTCAGGCTACTTCGAACCTATAATGTGCATTATGACGAAGCTGAAAACCTTCTTAAGTCGATCAAGGAGATCAGAGAAGATGATCCCGAATTTGAAATGTATGTAATGCTTGGGGTTTGGATTGATGCAAAAAATGCGTGGACTGATGAACCTGTTCGTTTACGTGACGAGGATAGCCCACGAAATGCGGAAGAGGTTGCACGCGGTGTTGAACTTGCACAGCAGTTTCCTGATATCGTAAAAATAATTGCGGTTGGAAACGAAGCAATGGTACACTGGGCAGAAGAGTATTGGGTTGAACCTTCCATTATTCTGCATTGGGTAAACCACCTGCAGGATCTTAAGGCAGCCGGTGAATTGCCTGAAACATTGTGGATTACCTCATCTGATGATTTCTCTTCCTGGGGCGGTGGCGGTGAAGAATATCATAAACCGGAACTGGATGAACTGATCAGGGCTGTGGACTTTATTTCTATGCACACCTACCCAATGCATAACACCCACTACAATCCCGAGTTCTGGGGAGTGCCCGAAGAAGAATATCAACTGAATGATATGGAGAAAATCCATTCCGCAATGGACAGATCATTGGAATTTGCTGTAAATCAATACAATGCAGTTGTTGAGTATATGCACAGTATTGGGGAGGATAAGCCGGTACACATTGGCGAAACTGGTTGGGCAACCATTTCAAACGAATATTATGGAACAGACGGTGCAAGAGCTACGGATGAGTACAAATCCGGTATGTATTACAACATGATCCGTGAATGGTCTGATGCAAATAATATAACTGTATTCTACTTCGAAGCATTTGATGAACCCTGGAAAGATGCTCAAAATCCGCTTGGTTCAGAAAATCATTTTGGGTTGATTAATCTGCAGGCTCAGGCAAAATATGCAATCTGGGATCTTGTTGATGAAGGTATTTTTGAAGGATTGACACGAGATGGTAACCCGATTACAAAAACGTTTGGCGGCGATTTGGATCTGCTCATGGAAACGGTGGAAGTACCTCCTACCGCAGCGGAAATAGCAGCCAGACAAGAAGCCCAATAAGCTGTATGTATCCGGCCAGAAAGCGCGGGATATTTAATTGATTAATAGTTGCTTGTATCAGAAATCATAAATAGAAAATAGATGTCACAGACTGAGGCTTTAAAAAAGAAAGTACCCTATCGCCATAAAATAGCATTCGGTATGGGTATGTTGGCCAATCAGATGTTCCCGGCCACGTTGGGAATATTTATGGTAGTGCTTGTTCAGAATCTTGGATTTCCGGGATGGATGTGGGGTATTGTCTATTTTCTGCCGAGGGTTCTCGATGCCGTTACCGATCCAATTATTGGATTTATATCTGATAATACCCGCTCAAGATTTGGCCGAAGGAGGCAGTATGTGATTACTGGTGCGGTAATTATGGGTTTTGCATTTACAATCATGTGGCAACTCTACGCTGAGAATACAGTCAATTACAATTTTGGCTACTTCTTGTTGTGGTCTTTTGCCTTCTACATAGGCTTAACCATTTTCAGTGTGCCTTATGTGGCAATGGGTTATGAAATGAGTGAAGATTTTCATGAGAGAACCGAAATTATGGCCATTGCACAATGGATTGGCCAGTGGGCATGGGTAATTGCACCCTGGTTTTGGGTAATCATGTACGATCCGGCATGGTTCCCAAGCGCTGAAGCAGCCACTCGGGAGCTTGCCATCTATGTTGGTGTTACCTTTGCAATTTGTGCTATGATTCCCGGGATATTTATTCCAAGTAAATCTACTGTAAATGAGGATTATGAACCACTAACACTACAAAACATCAGACGAAGCCTCAAAGAAATCATCAGGGGATTCAAAGAGGCATTGTCATTAACCCCTTTCAGAAAACTCTGTATTGCTACATTTTTCATTTTCAATGCCTTTAACACCGTTGCCGGGTTTGTATTCTTTATTGTTGTATGGTATTTGTTTGGTGGAGACGCGGGAGAAGCAGGTATTTGGATCCCTCTCTTTGGAAGCGCCGGCGCAATCGTGACCACCTTTCTGGTTATCCCGATTGTAGCTCGTATGTCAAGACTGCTTGGCAAGAAAAGAGCATTCATGATCGCTCAAACGATAGCACTGTTTGGGTATGCAAGTTTGTGGTTCCTTTTTGTTCCCGGAAAGCCGTGGATGTTTTTGCTGGCACTGCCTTTTCACTCTTTCGGGATTGGCAGCTTATTTGTTTTGATGATGTCGATGACGGCCGATGTAATTGATATTGACGAACTCAATTATGGAAAACGCAGAGAGGGTATATTCGGAGCGATTTACTGGTATATGGTGAAATTTGGTTTTGCGATTGCCGGGGGATTAAGCGGTGTAATTTTAACCGTTGTTGGTTTTGATGGTAATCTCTCCGTACAACCTGAAGGAGCAATCACAGGATTGAGATTGTTCTTCTCGGCTTTGCCCATGTTTGGAACAATGGTTGCACTTTGGGTAATGCGAGACTATGATGTTACTGAAGAAAAAGCAAATGAGATCCGGGAAATCTTAGATGCCAGAAAAGCAGAAAAAGCCGCAGTTACTGTGCCTTACTCTTACCAAAAAGACCGGTTACTCTCTATTACCTCGGTTGATTCCGAAATGGATGTGATTGCCTCTGAAATTAACAAACTCAGCAATAGTAAGTTAAAGAAGAGTTTTAGAGAGTCACTGAAGAGTGGTATTCATGGTTTCTGTTTCAGTCCTTACCTGGAAGGCCAAAACCTGGGAGATCAGCTTTCAAGAGAACAAATAGAGAAAAGAATGAAAATTGTGGCACCTCACACCAAATGGGTGCGCTCGTTCTCATGTACCGATGGTAATGAATTTATCCCCGAAGTTGCCAAAGAAATGGGATTAAAAACCATAGTTGGTGCCTGGATTGATAACAATCTTGAAGCCAATAACATTGAAATAGAACATTTAATTAAGGTTGCTAAAGCAGGCCATGCAGATATTGTTGCTGTTGGCAACGAATGTTTGCTCAGGAATGAATTGAGTGAGGATAAGATCGTTGCATACATCCAACAGGTAAAAGAGGCGCTGCCCGGAGTAAAGGTTAGTTATGTAGATACCTATTATCAGCTCTATCAAAGTCCAAAAGTAGTTGGAGCTTGTGATGTTATACTTGCCAATTGTTATCCATTCTGGGAGGGGTATGATGCCGAACAATCATCCCTCTACTTGGCAAAAATGTACGAGGTGATAAACAATTTTGCTGGTGACAAGAAAGTGATCATCGCAGAAACGGGGTGGCCTACCTATGGGAAAAGCGTTGACCGTGCCGAACCTTCCGTTGAAAATATGATGAAATATTTCATCCGATTGAAAAAATGGAGCGAACAGGAAAAGATTGATGTCTTTTACTTCGCATCATTCGACGAATCCTGGAAAGCCCGCCATGAAGGCGATGTTGGTGCAAGATGGGGCCTTTGGAATAAAAATGAACAATTGAAAGTTCACTAAAATGTTAACAAAAAATGAACAATTCACAAGTTCTCAACTACCTGATACGGTCCTAAAAATAGGTTGCCCGGTTGGTTTATCAGTGAATGATTTAGACAGTTTATTCCGAAAAGCATTTAAAGGTTTTGCTTTAACCTTTGTGAAGAAATGACGTGACCGATGTAAAAGCTTTGGAAATTTAAAAAGAAATTAGTTCGCCGAAGAGGTGAGCTATAATCATAAAACATAGAATGCGGTTTATAAAACGTATAAACGGCAGAATAACAAATAAAACACTTCAATTATGAAAACTAGTAAATACTTGCTCATACTAATGAGCATAATGTTCGCTTTTTACGCTTGTAGTGACGATAGCGTATCAGTGATAGATGTTGACCCAGACCCAGACCCAGATCCCGATGAGCAAGAGTTAGATCCTGCATTGGTTGGAACATGGGTTGTAGAGCCCACAGCCGGTTCTTTAGCAGTTGGCCCCTCAGCAGATGACCTCTCATGGTGGTCAATCTCTTCTGGTGATGTTACTGCGAGAGAGTGCTTCTACGAAGATCAGTATGTGTTTGGAGATGACGGTTCATTCCAAAACGTTCTGGGTGATGAAACCTGGTTAGAAACATGGCAGGAAGGCGTTGAAGAAGATGGTTGCGGAGCTCCTGTGGCACCCCATGATGGTAGCAATGTTGGCCAATGGTCAGTTTCAGGGTCAACATTAACGATTGATGGCGAGGGCAACTACATTGGGCTCTCTAAAGTACATAATGGCGGCGAAGATGGTAAGCCATCAAACAATCTTATAAACTACACATACGAACTATCTGATAATGATGACACCCTTGAAATCAGAATTTCGGGCTGGAATCCTGATGTAGCAGAAGCCACATGGTACTACAGGCTTATCAGGCAATAAAAATCAATCAGGCTTTCAACGATTATAAGTTGTGCCATTGATTTTCCAAAAATAGTGAACCGGCTTTCTTAGCCGGTTCTTATTTTTAATAAATATTTATGCTAAGTAATATCAATTTAAGCACTTAATTAATTTATAATAAAATGTCATTCAGATCAGAAAAATTTTTAGGCTTCAAGGGTACTAATATACCCGAGCAAATCAATCAGCTTAACAACCTGCCTGAAGAGGAACTGAAAAGCCTTTTTCTTGAAATTTTAAATAATGGTGTTCATGGTTTTTGTTTTAGCCTGTATGAAGAGGGACAACAACCCGGCGATATTATTTCAGAAGCTCAGATCCGCCGCAGAATGGAAATTTTAGCACCACATACAAAATGGATTCGATCATTTTCGTGTATAGAAGGGAACGAATGGATTCCTAAAGTTGCAAAAGATTATGGCCTGAAAACTCTTGTTGGAGCCTGGCTTAGCGATGATCAAGAAAAAAACCGTGAAGAAATTGATGCCTTGATAGAACTTGCAGATCAGGGATATGTAGATATTGCTGCCGTTGGGAATGAAGTTTTATATAGAAATGATTTAGAGGAGAATGAACTACTCAGTTATATGCATGAGGTAAAAACTCAGCTTGCTGATATACCTGTTGGCTATGTTGATGCATACTACGAATTTGTTCAGCGCCCGCAATTAGCTGATGCCTGCGATTTGATTTTGTGCAATTGTTATCCATACTGGGAAGGTACACCTTTCAAATATTCGTTCGATCACATGCGCCATATGTATCAGCTTGGTATTGATGCAGGTAAAGGCAAGCGTGTATTGATAACTGAAACAGGGTGGCCAAGCAAAGGTGAAGGCCTGGGAGGAGCAAATCCTTCTCAGATCAACGCGATGAAGTATTTTATCAACACCCATCTTTGGGCGATAGAAAATAATATTGAGACATTCTATTTCTCGTCATTCGATGAAGCCTGGAAAGTTGGGGCAGAAGGAGAAGTAGGTGCATACTGGGGGATCTGGGACAGTAAAAACAAACTAAAATTTGAATGATGGACACCTTTAAATCTTTGGGGATTTCACCGGGCAAGGGGATTTGTTATTCCGGCTTCAGGGAAGGACAGTTTCCCGGGATTACTTACCCCTCCTACAAACAGGTAAAAGAAGATCTGCTGATTTTAGAACCGGATTTTAAATACCTGCGAATGTACGATTGCGACCAGCACACACGTACAACACTTGAAGTAATTCGAAAAGAAAAGTTGGATTTTAAGCTGATGCTTGGGGCTTTCATTGTAGCAGAGATGAACAATTTTAACTGCCCCTGGGGTGGTGTTCATACCGAAGAAAAGCTTGAAGCTAACCTTGTTTTGAATAGAGAGAAAATCCAAAAATTAATCGATCTCGCTAATGACTACCCTGAAATTGTATTCTCACTTTCTGTTGGAAATGAAGCCTGTGTAGGCTGGACTGATCATTATGTTCACGAAAATAGAGTTCTGGAGTACACAAAACTGGTAAAAGCGGGTGCAAAACAGCCGGTTACATTTTGTGAAAACTATGAGCCCTGGCACTTTAAGCTGGAGAAACTTGCCCATGAGCTCGATTTTATTTCCATTCATACCTATCCCGTTTGGGAGTACAAACACATTGACGAGGCACTTCAATACACCAAAGAGAACTACTATTCGGTTGCTAATAAATATCCTAACAAGCCGGTGATTATTACGGAAGCAGGCTGGGCCACCAACTCGAACGGACGGGGTATCAATCCGGAAAACGTGAACGAGCTTTATCAAAAAATCTATTTTGAAAAGCTGATGGCCTGGGTAGAGCAGGAAAAAATTCTAACTTTCTTTTTTGAAGCATTTGATGAACCCTGGAAAGGATCACCCGATCCACTCGAACCGGAAAAACACTGGGGCCTTTACAACGTAGACAGAACTCCCAAACTTGCGATGCGAAAGTATCAAAAAGTTTGATTTAAGGCTCTCCGCCAAGCTCATCATACCTTTTGCGTACCAGTTGAACATCTTCCCAGGTGGGCCGTTTCCACTGGGGATTTCGTAGTAGCGCTGCGGGGTGGTAGGTTACATATAGTTCAATTTCCCTGAAGTTATGTTTTTTGCTTCTCATACTCTTAAGTGTGTTTTCGCCACCCATTATTGTATTCCCTGAAATTTTACCAAGACATAAGATAATTTTTGGCTCAATAAGTTCTATCTGGCGATAGAGATAGGGCAGGCTGTTTTTACACTCTTCCGGATTTGGATTTCGGTTTCCGGGTGGGCGATGCTTCAGGATATTGGCTATGTAAACATCACTTCTTTCAAACCTGATCGCTGAAAGTATTTTATTGAGTAATCTTCCGGCGGCCCCTACAAACGGTTCTCCCTGGATGTCTTCCTGTTCTCCGGGTGCTTCACCAATCAGCATCAGATCGGCTTTGGGGTTCCCTAGACCAAATACAAGATTGGTATTTTCAAGATCTGTTCTGAGCTCTTCAGCTTGCATACACAATTCCCGAAGCTCTTCAAGCGTACTACAGGAACTTAATTTGTCTTCCGTTGTTTTTTCAACTTCAGGTTCTGTGGAGGAAACTTCGTACCGTATTTTTTCTTCCTCGGCTACATCAGAGATCTCTTCTGTTGTCTCCTCTCTCTGAATCTCTTTCAGTTCGGGTACGGAAAATTCACCATACACCTGTCTCTCAGCTTCCAGAAAATCTTTGATCTCATCATACAGTGTTCTGTTTGAATCACTCATAAATAGACCTTATTGGGTTCGTGTATAGAGTACGTTTCGGTAATAGTTGGATGGATAAGCTCCAACCTGAAGCAGCCGGGGACGTAATGTGTATCGAATTTCCACACCATCGATTTCTCCCTCGAGGTTCATCCGGAACTGAAGGAACTCCTCCCTCTGTGCAGGATTATGCCAGTTTATTCGGAATGTGTTATGGTGCCAGTGTTCAAGATCTGCCGTAAGGTTTTTATCATCAAAAATCGTGAGGATCAGTTCACCATCTTCATAATTAACTTCAGCATATTCGTACAAACTGCTGTAAAAACGGCCAGCGTAAGCATCAAGGGAGTGTGTGGTTGTTGTGCCGGGAATTCGGGTGGCTTCAAAGGTCTCGCGCTCTGCTTTTACTACTTCGTACTGATTTTTATAGGAATTCAGGTAGAGCTCATTCCAGTCAAGGTCGGTAACATCCAAAACGTGATCGATGATGGTACGGGCAACGGCTTCCCGAAACGTGTTGAAAACGTTGGTCATCACAATGATTCCCAGATTCTCTTCCGGAAGCAGGATGTAGGTAGTGTTCATTCCATCAGTGGCTCCGCCATGCGAGAGTAACCGGTATCCGCGGTAATCGGTGATGTTATACCCATATCCATAACTTCGCTGCGGAGCATCCACGCCGGAAGCCCCGAGTGATACTTGAGGGGTCTGTATAGCCTGAAGTGATCTCGCTGAAATGTATTGATCACCTTCAAAGCTCCCTGAGTTTAGCTGCAGAAGCATCCATTTGGCCATGTCATAAGCTGTGGAATTTACACCACCGGCGGGGGAAGCCACATCCCAGTTTCGTATGGGGATGGTTACCACTTCACCGTTGATATATTGATGTGGATGAGCCGCATTTCCATCACTGTGGAGATCATTGATGGATGTATTGGTTCGGTTCATCCCCATTGGTTTGAAAAACCGTTCGGCCATAAACTCATCCCAGGTTTGTCCGCTAACGGTTGTTACAATTTCACCGGCAAGGGTGTACATCACATTGCTGTACACATAATCAGAGCGGAATGGTTGTTCAAAATCGAGATAACGCATTCGGTATAGCAGCTCGTTGCGGGATCGATCAGTCATAAACTGGAGGCGATTGCCCAGCATTCTGCCAACCCCTACCTGATGGGTAAGCAGATCGTGAATGGTTACATTGGCGGTAACCCACGGATCACTCAGCTCAAACCAGGGAATATGTTTTATGACTTTATCATTCCAGCTTATTTTTCCCTCATCTACAAGAATTGCGAGGGAGGAAGCGGTCATATGTTTGCTTACAGAGGCTATTCCAAATTGGGTGTGATGATCTACCTTTTGTTCCTCACCAAGTTTCAGAACTCCATAACCTTCTGTAAGAATTATCTCACCATCCTTAACCATAGCAACCGACATCCCCGGTATATCCCACTGCTGCATGGAGGCTTCAACCCATTCATCAAAATCTTCAGGTAGAACGGATTGAGCATGTACGGCCGGGATAATGATGAAGAGAAGTATACCGGTAAAAATATTCTGGAAGATGCGTCTCATAGTAAAAAACTGATTTGATTTATTATTACGCTGAAAATGCGAAAGTATTAGCAATAGGGCAATTGGAAAGGAGGGAGGCTCAAATAAAAATGCTGCAGAGGTTCATAAATGGATTGCCATTTTTGCCCCTGCAGCATTCAAATGTTAATAAACGGGGTTCGATAAAAATATTTCGATAGATAACTTAAAAGTCCCCTCCTTTTCAAGGAGGGGATTTAGGGGTGGTTTGAATGGGCTATGAATCAATATTTTAATCTATAGCCACAAAATAATTCACTGATCCACCCGTAACTCTACCCGCCTCTGGCGTCAAGAGAGCCTCTTTTCCGAAATTTTAGCATCGAACACAGGTTTATAAGTATCAGCTCGCCTTATAGGATCTATTTTCTGGGAAGCTTTTCATCAAGCATTGCAGTGTGATAAACAAATGTTGCTACAATAACAGCTGTCCGCTGCAGATCCTGTTCAACCAGTCGCTCATAATAGTCCATGTTTGAGTGGTGAGTCATCGTGAAGTACTCGATAGGATCCTGAATGAACTGGAAACCGGGAAGCCCCACACGGTCGAAGGATACATGATCGGTTGAGCCGGTATTACCGTAGGTTACGGTAGTTGCATCCCAGTCTGCAAAAGGCTGCAGCCACTCTCTGAAAAGTAAGCGAAGATTTTCGTTCTCCTGCAGGTAGATTCCACGAACCTGTCCGGTTCCGTTGTCGATGTTGTAGTAAGCAGAGAAATTGTCGTAATCATCTTTGTACTCTATCTCAGCGGACGCTCCCCAGCCGCCGCTTGCTTCAGCAAAATGGTCAGATACGTAATGACGTGATCCGTGAAGTCCCTGCTCTTCTCCGTCCCAGAGTCCTATACGAATAGTTCTTCTGGGTTCAACGCCGATGGCTTTCAGAATGCGCATAACTTCCATCATAACCGCAGAGCCGGCGGCGTTATCAGTAGCACCGGTAGCGGCATGCCACGAATCGAGGTGGGCACCAAGCATTACCACTTCATCTTTCAGGTCGGGGTCTGTTCCGGGAATTTCAGCTATTGAGTTGTATCCGTAGAGATCATCTTCCTGGAAGGTTACTCTCAGGTCCATTTCAATTTCAACCGGCACTTCTTTTTCAAGCATCCGGAAAATTCTGCCATAATGCTCTCTTTTCAGGGAAACCTGAGGAATGATATCATTTATATCTGCTTCATGTGCCCGTACAGCATCTGCCCATGATGTTCCAGGCTCACGCGGCATTACAGCTGCAGAGATCGCAATCTGGCCGTACCAGCCACGGTAACCGTAGTCAAGCAGAGCAAGTGGTTTCTCTTCCTGCAGAAATGTAAGAACTTCATATCGAAGCTGAGCCCGTTCTGCAGCAGCAGAACTGCCACCACCGCCACCACCTGATTGCTGTGTTGTAATCGGGGCAGATGCATTTGCGAGATCAAGCAGACGCTCATCACTTACACGGCTGGCAATGGCATTCCATTGCGGTTCGGGCTCTTGTGGAAGATCAAGCATTACAAATTTGTCAGAAATTTCACCGCGATATCGTTCGAGATCTTCAACACTCTCAACATGCATAAATACTACTTCACCCTGTACCGGTCCGTCATGCCCCGATGACCAGGCCTTTGGATAGGCGGTAATCGGGAAATAACTGTACGGTGTGGATGCATGCATGGCAAAACGGTTCAGTTCCCAGCCTTTGCCAAACGGCCCCCACTGGTGCAGGTGTACATTTTCGAGGCCCATGGCTTCAAACTGTTCTTTGGTGTAGTTCAGGGCATTGGCCATCTGGGGAGAGTTGGTAAGGCGCGGGCCGTACACATCGGTAAGCCAGCTTGCAAAGTTCATTACACCAGAGCGTTCGAGGCCCTCTTCGGCAATTTTTTCAACCATGTCCATATCCACCGATGGATGATCAACAGATTGAGAAATGAGAGGTGTATGTATAAAGAAAATAACGGTTAACAGAAGTAGAAATATTCGGTTCATTATCAGTAATCGGGTTAAAATTTGATGTTGAATATGGTTAGAAATCCCATAAAAAGGTAGGATATTTACATTGGATTACAATTTACAGGGTAAGAGTTATTGAATCTCTTCAAGTAATCGCAATCGCTCAAAGTACATTTCAATAATGCGCTGATAGCGTTCTGAAAATGGAGTGTAATTGGGATCCTGCATGCGGGCACGGATCTCCTGCTGAAGCTCTTCCAGAGTCATATCCGGAGGGAGCACTCTTTCATACTGTGTGGGATCTGTTCCCTCGCGCTCTTCATCTTCACCACGCTGCTGCAGGGATTGTTCCGCACTGAGCATACGCGACAGAATATTCTGCTGCCGCTGCACCATTAGTGGGTCTGTAATGCCGCCGCGCATTTCGTTGATGGAGTCCTCCATATCCTCGATCATTCGCTGCATTTCGCTGAGAAGCCGGTCTCCCTGGTTCAGGGCACCACTGCGCTGAAGCTCCTGAAGCTGCCGGCGCATTTCATTCTGCTGGCGGGCAAGCTGATCGAGCCTCTCTTGCTGATCTTGTGAAAGCCGGTCTCCCTGGGCATCATTTATCAAATCCTGCAGCTGTTGATTCAACTGCTGCTGATCGCCCGACATGTTCTGAAGCTGCTCAATCATCTGTTGCATACTCATGCTTCCACCGCCACCTCCGCCATTTTGCTGGTCCATCAGTTGATCAATCAGCGAAGCTATCATGGAGGTAAGATCGTTAATGCCGCCGAGGCTTTCACGTGTAGAAATGGTTGAGCCGCGCTGGTTACGCTCCACCATCTCATCAATTGCGCTGGAAATGGTTCTCTCAACCTCTGCTTTTTTTCTGTTGATTTGATTCGGCACACCGGGCAATTCAGATGATACCTGAAAAAGGGTGTCTGCGACAATGGAAAACTGATTACGGACATTGTTTTGACTGCGGGCAAGTTCCACAAAACCCTGATTTCTGTTTCTCGTTTCTGATGCGGTTTGTGTAAGATATTCCTGCATATTCGAAACTTCAAGCAGTGTGTAGAGTGCCTGCCGAAGTGCAAGGATGTTTACGTTCAACTGCTGGCCTGCCATCTCCTGAATAGAGTTTCTGAAACGTTCTGATTCCTGCTGCATCTGCTGGCTGAGTTGCTGCTGTTGGTTCTGCATCTGTTCAGAAGGGCTGTCGCCACTTTCACCGTTTTCACCGCCATTTTGGGTATCCTGCATCAGTTGATCAAGTTGCTCACTGATATTTTGGAGTTCTTGCTGAGCACTCTCTTTCAACTCCCTTAGCATCTCTTCAGATCGCCGTGGCGGATTGCTGTCGAGTTGATCAAGCTGATCGGAGACACTGTCGAGATCCTGCCGGATATTTTCAAGCTCACGGGATAATTGCTCCATAGTTGACTCTTCATTCTGTTGCATAAGGCGTTCAGCCATCTCTTCATATTGGCGGGCGAGTTTGTCGAGGTCGCTGTTCATCTTCAGGCGCTTGAACAGCTCAACGGTTCGCTCAAGGCGTTCGCGGTATAAATTCTCATTGAAGCTTACATTTTCCATTGCCCGTTCAAGCTCTTGCTGTGATAATCCTTCAAGAGCCCGCTGCAACTCTTCTAAGGCTTCCCTCAGATCGGGATCATCCAGTTCTTGCATAAGTTGCTGCAGTTCTCTGTAAGCCCGTCGGGTTTCGTCAGACAGATTTTTACTCTGTTCAACCTCTCTCTGCATTTCAAGAAATTGCTCTTGCAGTTCACGAACGGCATCATCCATATTTCGCTGCCGCTCCCTTAGCTCCTCCAGCATTTGCTCTTCTTCGAAGCCACCGTCAGGATTTTGGCGCAGCCGCTCTAAAAACTCCTGATACTGCTGATCCATTGTTTGAAAC
The DNA here is from genome assembly GCA_007693395.1 of Balneolaceae bacterium. Lineage (GTDB taxonomy): Bacteria > Bacteroidota > Rhodothermia > Balneolales > Balneolaceae > Rhodohalobacter. The sequence goes on from REDS01000186.1 coordinate 18,612, forward strand.
TGTTCGGAGATTTCATCCAGTCCGGTTTGGGTATCGCGTTCACGGCTGTCCAAATCTTCAAAATATTCTGTGAGTGATGGTATCTGTATCACCACGTCCTGCGATTCGCTCCACTTAAAACCGGATATTTCATCATTGTCCCAAACGCGTATTCGGAAGCGGATTTCATCACGGGGCCTCAGTTCAAATTCACTGAGATCCCAGTTTATCTGTTCCGTTCTGCCATTTCGGGGTCTCTGTAGTGGTATGTTTCCTGAAGCTGCTTCCTCAACAAATGCTCTTTGGTGAGACCATCGCAATTCGGCACGGGTAAGCCCGAAATCATCAGTGGCCAGATAGAAAATATCGATGTTTGCCGGATCAGACTTCATCACTGTACCGGTAGGCTCTTGTATAACAACGGTTGGGTGCTGATCTGCCCGTAAATTGATTACAGTTCTGTACGGATTTCGGTTTTTGAGGCCATCTTTATCCTCCATAGAGAAAAAGAGCGTATCCGTTTGCACCGGCTGATAGGTTTTTTCGAAGGAGAGGTTTCCATCACCGATGGAATTCATCTCAAGCCGAAGCTCTCCTGATTCGATCAGAATGCTTGTTAACGTTTTATTTGCCACACCGCTGAACGTTATCTCTGAACCGGGATATGCACTGATCTGAGAAAATGGATACTCAATCTCACGGCGGGATAGCCCGGTGTAGGAGGGTGGTTGAACCGCTGCAATCAGTTCATTAAACCGTGGCTGGAGCTGTACATTGATGTGATACTCCTCACTCAGAAAACCATCCATATCAATTCGGTATGTGATGGAATTGGTGAGGTCAATTTCAGCTGATGAAAATTCATCACTTCCTGCGAATGTCATCATTCGTTCGCGGTAAGTCTCTTCAATGTCTGTCTTGAATTGAAGAGTTACCTGATTGGGCAGATTACCGCCTTCAAATTGAATGCTTACCGGTAGGAACGAACCGTGCTCTGCCACTGTATCACCGGGCATGATGGTATAGACAAACGGGTTTGGTTCTTCATACCCGTGCCAAAAGTGTGCTGTACGTAGCAGTTCTGCCGGCATGGTTAACATCAAAACGATGAGAGCCAAAACAGTTGCAGAAAACGATGCCAGACTAAAATTGAACCACCTGCTGATTGCCGAACCTTTTACGAATCTGCTGATTTGATCCGGCAGAATGTCAGTGTCTACACTATCAAGGTTAGATCTAAGAGCAGCAGTATAAAATTTCGATCTTTTTAGATTCTCATCCAGATAAAGATCGGTGGCACTGAGGGCGTTTTTTAAACCATTAGCTGTAAAAAACTGCTCGAAAAATGATCTGAATCCGGGTACACCATGTCTCCTGTAGGTGAGAAAACCTGTAAACAGGGTGCCGGCAAAAACGAAGCCAAACAGGATTGTTTTTACACTGCCTGTAAGGAAAAGTGTACGCTCAAAAAAGGTAATCAGAACGAATGCACCAACCAGAAAAGCCAGAGAAAAGAAAAGCACCGACAGGGTTTTTCGTTTTTTTAGATTGCTGTACCCCTGTTTCAGAGATTCAACAATTTGTGCGGCCCGCGATTCAGGTTGATGGATTTGTTGCATGCTAATTATTAAGGTTTACTGCACGGTAACGAAGCAAACCACGGTTTATGAGATAGAATCTAAAGTTAATGAGCTGCCCATGGAATATTTTCCATTCTCCTCTTTGATTGTAACCACTTCGTTGTCTGCATCGTGCTCCATGAAGAAAAACCAATTTTCAGAAACGGCTTTTTTCAAAATCTGTTCTTTTTCAGCTAAGGTAACTTTAGGTTCCATATCGTAGCCCATAATCCAGGGCAGGGGAATATGTGCGGTTGCCGGGAACAGGTCTGCTGCAAAAACAATGGTTTTATCTGCATGTTTTATAACAGGCAGCTGCTGGCCGATTGTATGCCCGTTCACACAGATTGTAGTTAAGCCCGGCTCAAAAATGTGATTGTCCTCAACAAGCTGTAAGCGCCCGCTATTTTTGATAGGGCCCAGATTTTCAGCAAAGAAGCTCGCCTTCTCCCTTGCATTGGGATTTACTGCCGTTACCCAATGGCTGTTGTTTACATGATATTTTGCGTTTGGAAATACTTCAATCAGTTCGCCATTTTCATTATACGTTGTGGTTCCTCCGCAGTGGTCGAAATGGAGATGAGAGAAAATAATATCTGTGATTTCATCCGGAGTAAAACCAGCCTTTTCAAGTGAACCGAGTAGTGTGCTGTGTTCGTAATCCAGTCCGTAAATAGCCGACATTTTTTCATCAAACTTATCTCCACTTCCGGTATCAACAAGATAGATCTTTCCGGTGGCATTCGATTTGATCAGCAGGCTCCGCATTGCCATTCTGATTCGGTTTTTGTCATCAGCGGGTATTTGTCTGCTCCAAAGTGTTTTGGGTACTACACCAAACATAGCGCCTCCATCAAGCATAAACCGGCCGGTTTCAATGGCAACAAGTTCGAAATTACCAAAATGGGTAGTTTTACTTTTCTTCATCCTATAAGTTTTTTAGCGAAAAATGTTAGATAGAAAATAAACAAAAAAAGCCGGTCTCGTAAGAAACCGGCTTTTAAAAGCTTTTAAATTACTACGCTTAAAAAGAGGGAATTGGATCAACCCGGAATAGAGTGTCAAGTAAGGTTATACCAATCATAAGCAGAAAAAATGCTATGGACATAACAAACAGCAATATATTGAATTTAGAATCCCAGTAGAGGTTCATGAAAAATGCCGATACAATAAGTGCCTTTACTGTTGCGATTGCAATTGCTACCACAACATTCCATGGCCCCGGTATGTAAATCCAGGTTACGGCAACCGTTAAAAAAGTGAGGAAGAAAAGCACTATTGCAACTCCCCATAAAAATCTGGCTGATGAAATATGATGTCCGCTCATTGTAGAAAAAACTTTGTGGTTAGTCGATTAAGTAAAGCAGTGGGAAAAGGAAGATCCAGATCACGTCAACAAGGTGCCAGTAAAGGCCTGTAATCTCAACCGGTGTGTAGTAACCGCTGTGAAAAACTTTCTTCTTGGCTTTAATCACAAGCCAGATCATCAAACCAATACCGATGATAACGTGGAGACCGTGTAGGCCGGTCATCATGTAGTATATGCTGAAAAATATGTTGGCTTTCTCATGGGCTACACCCTCATAGCTGTAAGCAGAGCCAGGTACAATACCTTTTGCAAATTTTTCAGAGTATTCGAAATACTTAATTACCATAAAGGTAATTGCCAGTCCAATGGTTATCCAAAGGTTAATAATAAGGCCTCTGATTTGATTGAGCTGTGCAGAGCGAATGGCCATAGCAACGGTTAACGAGCTCCCGATCAGCACAAATGTGTTAACCATCCCCCAGAAAGCATCGAGCTCTTCTGATGCGAGCAGAAATAGCTCGGGATACCAAGCTCTGTAAACGATGTAAGCAACAAAGAGTCCGCCAAAAAAGAGTATTTCAGTTACAAGAAAGACCCACATCCCCAATTTTGAAGCTTCGAACTGCTGGTCGCTGTCAACAAAATAGTGCTTTAAGTGGTCTAACTTTTCCTCAGTAGAAGAAGTTTGAGACATGATCGATTCGTTAAATTACGCTTGTTCTTTTTCTGTTTTAGGTACGTTCACCGTTTCATGATCATGATGTCCGTGGCCATTATGCGATGTTGCAATCCCAAGCTGAAATTCAGACATAGGTTTGTGATAATCGTAAGGCCCGTTGATCACTACAGGAGTATGATGGAAATTGTGCAGATCAGGCGGAGAGGATGTTTGCCACTCAAGTGCACGGCTGCCCCATGGGTTGGCACTCGCAGGCTTTCCTTTCATTAAGGAATGAAGCATGTAACCTGCCATAATCACAAAAGCTACACCCATTACATACGCCCCAATTGTAGAGAACTGATGAAACGACTGAAACTGGTCGATATAGTTGAAATATCTTCTTGGCATACCTTGTGCACCCATCACAAACTGTGGTAGAAAGGTCATATTAAAGCCGATAAACAGCAAGCCAAGGGATATCTTCGCCCAGAATTCGCTGTACATTTTCCCAAATATTTTTGGCCACCAATAGTGAAGGCCGGCGAGAAATGCCATTACCATGCCACCCATCATTACATAGTGAAAGTGTGCCACTACGTAATATGTATCATGTAGGTGGATATCCACAGAAAGTGCCCCAAGCATTATGCCTGTAAACCCCCCGAGTGTAAACAAAAACAGAAATACCATGGCGTAAAGCATGGGGGTTTTCATGTCGATAGACCCCTTGTACATCGTGGCAAGCCAGTTAAATATCTTGATACCGGTAGGTATTCCCACTAAAAATGTAAGGAATGAGAAAACCATGTTTGCGAGCGATGATTGTCCGGCAGTAAACATATGGTGACCCCATACAAGAAAGCCGATAAAGGCGATAGCAAGCGATGAGAGTGCAATTGCCCAGTATCCAAAAATAATTTTTCGCGAGAATGTAGAGATCACTTCAGAAATCACTCCAAAACCGGGTACAATCATTATATATACAGCAGGGTGGGAATAAAACCAGAAAAAGTGCTGGTAGAGTACCGGGTCGCCCCCCAGTGCGGGATCAAAAATGCCGATACCCAGAGCCCTCTCCATTGTAAGAAGAAGAAGAGTAATGGCAAGAACAGGTGTAGCGAGAATCTGAATGATACTGGTTGCATAAAGTGCCCACATGTTAAGTGGTAACTTGTTCCAGGTTATACCGGGAGCCCGCATTTTGTGGATGGTTACAATAAAGTTCATCCCCGTTAAAATGGACGAAAACCCGAGGATAAACACCCCAAATGTCATAGCCATTACATTACCACCGGTAGTGGCGCTATACGGCGTGTAGAATGTCCAACCGGTATCTACACCTCCTGTAAAAATAGCAACAAGTGTAAAAACAGCGCCAATTACGTAGATATAGAAACTGGCAAGGTTTAGCCGGGGAAAGGCAACATCTTTAGCACCAAGCTGAAGAGGCAGGATAAAGTTTCCAAGCACTGCCGGTCCGGCGGGTATCAGAAAAAAGAAAATCATGATAGCACCGTGCAGTGTGAATACCTGATTATATACATCAGCATCCATAAAGCTTCTTGCGGGGGTGAGTAGCTCTGTACGGAGCAGAAGTGCTAATACACCGCCTACAAAGAAGAAAAATGCAATTGCACCGAGATACATCAGGCCAATCTTTTTATGGTCAACCGTGGTTAGCCATGCCCAAAGTCCTTTTTCCTGATTCAGGTAGTGAGTTTCAGGATTCTCTTCCGGTTTATACCGGCGTACCTGTAGTCGTTTTACATTGGTAGTTGAATCGTTAGTAGCCATTTAGTTACTGTAGGGTTTTTATATACTCAATAATTGCGTCTATTTGTCGGTCGTTCAAAGAGCCCGCATAAGAAGGCATAACAGGATCGTAGCCTTCATTGATACGAGCGTTTGGCTCTAAGATACTTTCGCGTATGTAGTTTTCGTCTGCTACAACAACTTCACCATCCTGCATGGTTCTTTCTGCCATCCAAAGTCCCTGAAAAGTTGGCCCTATGAGTCTGGTTCCGTCAGATGAGTGGCAGGTATTACATGCGTTTCTTGTTACGAGTTGCTCGCCAAGTTCAGCAGGATCCATGTCATCATCAGCTGAACCGGCTGATTCGAGCCAGGTTTCAAAATCTTCTTGTGAGTGTACATGTGCGGTTGCTAACATATTTGAGTGTGCGGTACCGCAATATTCAGTACAATAAATAACAGATTCGCTGATTTCGGTAGCTTCAAACCATAGCGAGGTGTATCGGTTTGGCAGCACATCCATTTTTACCCTGTAATCAGGAATATAGAAGGAGTGAAGTACATCATCGGAGCTCATGATAAGTTTTACCGGCCTGTTAACAGGAACATGCAACTCATTTACACTCACATGACCAGTTTCGTAGTGAAATTCCCATAACCAGCTTTTACCAACCACACGGATTTCATAGGCATCATCAGGTGGAGTAATGAGGTTTATGTATCCTGTAAATCCCCAGCCAAAAACAATCATTACAAGAATGAGTGGAATTACAGACCAGGTAATTTCAAGCTTACTGTTGTGTGCAATTACCGGGGTTACATCATCATCAGAACGCCTTCTATACTTCCAGGAGAAATAAATAATGGCAACGGTGATGCCTAAGAGAAGAATTATACTTGTTACGTTTATGAAATGAAATAATGCGTCCGTGGATTCAGCAGTAGTGCTTTTAGCCGGTGGCAGCATAAATTCAGTAAGTCTATTCATCTATCAAACTCAAATTTTGGTGGTTGTGTAGAACCTCGTTCGCGTCTCCAAAAAACGCCAAGAAATATACCCAGAATTATGACGGTAGCCAAGCCACCAAGCTTCATAATATTCATAGCTACAGGTATATAACTTTGTGAGGCCGGATCGTAAGTGAAACAGTAAAATAGCACTCTGTCGAGTGTGGAACCTATGGTTCCGTCTGCCGACTCGAACAGTGCATTTCTCAAATCAAACTCACGGAAAGAGGCGCCATACAGGTACCTCGTAATTACGCCCTCAGGGCTTAGCATCATAATACTTGCAAGGTGGATGTACTCACCGGTTCGTTCATCGTATTTAAAACGAAATCCAACAGCATCCGTAAGAGCAGCAATTGATTCTTTTGAGCCGGTTAAAAAGTGCCATCCATTTTCTGCACCGGGCCTGTTTAAATCAGTTAAGTACTGTTCTTTTGAAGCTGCAGCCTGTTCCGGCGTCTCTTCAGGATCAATACTAAAAGAGATAATCGTGTAATCTCTGCCGGGAGTCCAAGTAAGTTCCTTCACTACTTTGAAAACCGAATCAAGTACAAGTGAGCAAATAATAGGGCACTCGTAATAAAGCGGATTTAACAATACAGGTTTTCCTTCTTCAATAAGATCGCCAATGCGAACTACCTGGCCATCAGAATTGATGAATTCAAGATCTAATGGAATGGTATCACCCAGCTTTTCATCAACGCCAACTTCATCGAGTATGGCTGGTCTGTTTTGATTTAACTGAGCGTGTGCCGAATTGAATAAGAAAAACACTGAAATCGTTACTAAGATTTTCAGTGTAATTTTCATATTGGTTCTATTTGATTCTAATCAGTTGCAATAATAGTTATAGCACTATCAATTGGAATCCTGTAAATACCTTCATCGGGGTCAACTACTCCGAAAGATTCGAGCGTGGCCCGATCTCTTTGTTGAATTTCTTCTATATCAAAGAAAAGACTTTCTTGTGATCGTTGTTGAGTAGCACCACTTTTTGTGAAATCGTGCATAAAATAGATTGCCACAATGAACAGAATCATTGTGAGTGTTCCGAAGGCCGACCAAAACGTTAACCTTCTAAAATTCAGGTTATCGAATGTGGCGCCGTAAGTTACTGACTTTTCAAAGTCTTCTGTTGCCTCTAAAGATACTTCATCTTCCGCGTATTCAACGTCAGAAGCGTTACTTTCGCGTATCCAAAGTTTAATTTGTTCAATTGTAACACCATGCTTTTCTGCCGCTTCCCTGATGGTTTCATCACCACCTGAAGCAGCCTGCTTAGCAATAGCAGCTTTTTCTTCTTCTGTAAATGTCTTCTTTTTACTCATAGCTGTTTAATTGTTACAGTATCAAAAAAATTATTGATGGTAATGTTTGCTGAGAGAGTCACCCAGTTTGGGATCATTAACAGGTACAAGATTATGTTTTCTCAGTCTCTGGAAGAAAAGCCCCATGAAAATTCCGCCAAGGCCAATAAATGTTGCAATATCGATCCAGCTTAATGCTACGCCACTATGGCTAAACACAGGCATCACAATCCAGTGCATTTCAACAATGTGCATCACAATTACCATTACAGAGGTAATAACAAGCAATTTGTCGTTATGCTTAGTATCTCTGTTAAGAAGTAAAACAAATGGTACGATGAAACGGAAAATTAGCAGAGAATAGGTAACAATAGACCAGCTTCCTTCAAGCCTGTGGTAGAACCAGAGAGTCTCTTCAGGGATATTTGCGTAATAAATAAGCAGAAACTGGCTGAAGGCTATGTATGCATAAAATACGGTGAAGCCAAAGAACCACGCTCCAAGATCGTATATGTGCGCTTTACTGACTGTGTTTTCAAGAATTCCTTTTTTTCTGAACCAGAAAACGAGCAAAATGAGAATAGGGAAAAGTACCTGGAAGCTCATTGCAAAGAAATAAACACCAAACATAGTAGAGAACCAGTGCGCATCGAGCGACATTAACCAGTCAAAACTTGCAAATGCTACGGTTAATGAGAAAATAAGAATGCCGGGTGCACTAAGTTTTTGTAATATTTTAGTGAGGCCCCAGTCATTGGTTTCGTCCATTTCAACTGAAACTTTATGCAAACGGTAACCCAGGTAACCCCAAATGGCGAAATAGATAAACTGACGAATAATGAAGAATGGTGTATTTAGATAGGGTACTTTACCCAGCATTATCGGGTCGTTTGCAACATATTCAGTGTTAGTCCATGTATAGAGACTGCTCATTCCGAGAATTACAGGAATCATGAAAATAGCCCAGATACCAATATTTGCCATGAATGCTTCAGGAATTCTTCGGATAACGGTTCCCCATGATGATTTTGTTACGTGATGAATCATTACCAAAATCATAGAGGCTAATGCAATACTTGTAAAAAACGCAAAGCTTGTTAAGTAAGAAAAGAAAAACTGTTCTGAGTTGAGAAAATAACCCACAAGGCTGGCTATTAAGCCAACTGCACCAAAACCATAAAATGTTTTAGCAACATCAAGGTTTGATGGAAATTGAACAGAATCAGTTAGTTTTGGACTTGTTGAAGCCATGTAATTACCTTTATTTCTCGAATTTTATTCGTCTGCTAATGATCTGATAAATTCAACCAGAGATTTTAGTTCACTTTCACTTAGATGTGTATAGGGCACCATTACATTATCGTAACCAACAGTAATTCGTGCACCCGGCTCAACGATGGACTCTATAAGATACTCTTCGTCTGCAATTGCAGATGTTCCATCAGTAAATTGCCTTTCAGAACCGTATAGGCCTAAAAATGTTGGGCCTACTCCATCTCTACCGTCTAATGAGTGGCAGGCTTGGCAGGCATTTTGTATATATAGCCTTTCACCTCTTTCAACAGATACCTCTTCACCGGCACCTGCAGCCCTTGCTGCAGCCAGTGCTTCAAGGCGTAGTTGCTCTTCTTCGTAGAGATTTCTCAGTTCAGCCAGATCAACTTCATAACGTTCCATCTCTGTTTCACGAACATTTTGACTTGCCTGCAGTGCTCTTACGTATGCAACAATTGCCCATCGATCTTCCACATTTATCTGTGTGGCATAACCCGGCATATTCCGGATACCATTGGCAATAGCATCGTAGATTTCACCATCCGGCATGTTGCGGCTATTGTCACTGTGAAATGTTGGTGCCGGTACATAACCGTATCCACCTGTCATGATTATACCCTGCCCGTCACCTGTACCACCATGGCACATTTGGCAGAAAACGTCATAACGCTCACGCCCTCGGTTCAGAAACTCACGGGTAAGTTCAAACGGAATTTCATTTACGAATTCTCCAGTATCATCTAATCCTGCAAAAAGTACAGTGTCGTGCTGAAGGTTACCACGTGCAATGGTGCCTTCAACAGGCATTCTCATGGCCATGCCATCTTCAAAGAATGGATTTTCCTGCTGAGCATTAAATCGCTCCTGGAAATTCATATTAAAATGAAGCCTGATGGGTGGATCTTCAGACTTTTGCCCCCTGCATGACATCATTACAACAGAAACAAGAAGTAACGCTAAAAGTTTTAAGGCCAATTTCATACGTTGAATCGATCTTGAGAAATTAAATGTGGCGATGAGTTACTCATCGAATACCTTTTCAATATTGGTTGCACCTGCTCCTTCAAGCAGCTTTATTACTTTTTCATCATCAAACTGTGGATCTTCTGCTTCTATGCAAACAAAGTATCCATCGTCAGTTACTTTTTTGAAATTTTCTGAATTAAAAAGCGGATGGTTTAATTTTGGTAGCCCGTTCAGGAAAAACATTCCAAAAACCGCTCCAAATGCTGCCAGCAGTACGGTTAATTCAAAAATTACCGGTATCCAGGCCGGTATGTTCATTAATGGTTTACCACTTATGTTTAATGGATAGTCATAAACCATCATAAAATAGATCATGGCAAATGCACCGGTAAAGCCTGCAAGCCCGTGTACTAACACAATCCAGCCGAGCTTTGATTTTTTCAGGCTCATTGCTTTATCCATTCCGTGTATAGGGAATGGACTGAACGTATCATAATTACGATACCCATTGTCATTAATAAGTTTTGCACTGTCAAGCAAATGCTTCGGAGTTTTGAATTCGGCAAGTATACCGTAAAGTTTGCTATCTGAAGTTTCTTTTTTCATAGAAAAATAGTTAAACAGATTTACGTGTTGGTTCCGGTATTTCAACTTTTGGCGGGATATAGTTGCCATCGTCGTCGTAATTGTGTGGATCTGCCTGAGGCATAGCACCTTTTAATTCAGCTATGGCTACCATTGGCAGGAATCTCAGGAACAGCAGGAATGATGAACCGAAAAGCCCAAATGTGCCAATGTAAGTAGCTACATCCCATAAGGTTGGTGAGTAATACCCCCAGGAAGATGGCAAGAAGTCGGTTGATAGTGATGTAACCGTAATTACAAATCGTTCGAACCACATACCAATATTTACAACAATTGAGATGAAGAAGGTAAAAGCTACGTTTCTTCTTAGTTTTTTAGACCAGAATACCTGCGGTGATATAACATTACAGGCAATCATTATCCAGAATGCCCATGCATAAGGACCGGTTGCACGAATTATGAAAATGGCTTTTTCGTACTCAACACCACCATACCAGGCAATGAATATCTCCATCAAATAAGCGAAACTAACCATTGAACCGGTTACGAGTATAATGATGTTCATCTTTTCAATGTGGTCAACCGTCATGATATCTTCAAGTCCATAGATCTTTCTAACAATAATCATGAGTGTGAGTACCATTGCAAAACCTGAGAATACCGCACCGGCGACAAAGTACGGAGGAAAAATAGTGGTATGCCAACCCGGAATAATTGAAACAGCAAAGTCAAAAGAAACAATAGTGTGCACAGATAGTACGAGCGGGGTGGCAAGGCCTGCAAGTATCATATAAGACTTTTCGTAGTTCCACCAATGGCGGTTACTGCCTCTCCAGCCAAGTGCAAAAGTTCCGTAGAGAACTTGTCCAAGTTTGCTCTTAACTTTATCTCTTAATGTTGCGAGGTCAGGCACTAAACCTACGTACCAGAAAAGAAGTGATACGGTAAAGTAGGTGGAAACTGCAAATACATCCCAAAGAAGCGGGCTGTTAAAGTTGGGCCACATTCCCATAGAGTTGGGGAGGGGAAATACCCAATAGATTACCCATATACGCCCTACGTGAATCGCGGGAAATATCCCGGCACACATAACAGCAAAGATAGTCATTGCCTCTGCAAATCGGTTGATTGCTGTTCGCCAGCCCTGCCGGAAGAGGAAGAGGATGGCAGAAATCAATGTACCTGCGTGGCCAATACCAACCCACCATACAAAGTTAATAATAGCCCAACCCCAGCCTACGGGCTGATTTAAACCCCAGATGCCTGTTCCCTCCCAAAAGAGATATGCGATGGAAACCATCAAAACGAGTAACAGCAAATTTGATATACCAAATAAAATATACCAGGCCATTGGCGTTGGCCTCATATTGATATCGGTAACCATTGCCGTGATATCTTTGAAATCGTGATTACCCTTTACAAGAGCGGGCTCCGGAACGTATTCGTACGTTTTACTCATGTTCAGTCTGTTGCGATTAAATATCCTTTTGAATTATGTTAATTCAGGGTTTTTGTTAGTTAGTCTGGCCAGATATGAAGTTCTTGGACGAACATTCATCTCTTCAAGCATTACATAATTTCTGTCGTTTCTCTTCTTGATGGATACTTCACTGTTTTCGTCAGTGAGGTCGCCAAAGGAGATAGCATTGGCAGGGCAGGCCTGCTGGCATGCAGTTTTAACGGCACCATCTTCCGGTTTTCTTGAACCTGTGGCCAGTTTCGCTTTGATTTTACCGCGATTTACTCTCTGAACGCAGTAGGTGCACTTCTCAATAACACCCCGGAAGCGGATAGTTACCTGCGGGTTCATCGCCATTTGGATGATTTCGGGATCATCGCCAGTGGTCAAATACTCTTTGGTGTAGTTAAAGAAGTTGAATCTTCTAACCTTAAACGGGCAGTTATTGGCGCAGTATCGGGTTCCAATACATTGATTATATGTCATCTGATTGATGCCATCCTCACTGTGCGTGGTAGCAGCAACAGGACAAACCTGCTCGCAAGGTGCAAGCTCACAATGCATACAAGGTACTGGTTGGTGATATGCAGTTGGATTGTCAACATCTCCTTCGTAGTATCGGTCGGTTCTGATCCAATGCATAGCTCTTCTGCGCCCAACTTCGCGCTTACCTATCACCGGAATATTATTCTCTGCCTGACAGGCAATTGTACAAACACCACAGCCAAAGCAGGAGTTGAGGTCAATTGTCATACCCCATTGTGGCTGATGATCGGGCCCGCGTTGTTCAGTAAAGAGTGAAACCGGCCCCTCATGTGCAGTACCGCGTGTTTCTGCTTCTTTTATGCCGGGTACTTCAAATCCGTGGAAACTTTCGAAGGTTGCGAAATCAGGATTTTCTTTATATTCACCAAGTGTCGCAGTTCGAATCATATCACGCCCTTCAAGCGTATGGTGATCCTGAACACATGCAACTTCGTAGGTTGTGCCTGTTGGCTCTACAGATGCAGCCTGAACAAGCATATTTTCTGTTGTTCTAAGCGGGTATGTATCAACGCCAACTCCATCAGCAACACGGCCAATATTTTCGCGGCCATAACCAACGGTAAGTGTAATAGAGTCGTCTGCATGCCCCGGTTCAACCCAGGCGCCTATTTCAATGGTAGTGTCACCTGCAGAGATTCGCACTTTGGGTACATCATTGTTTCTAAAGCTTCTTCGAGGGTTAATACCGATCTTTTCGGCTGTTGCAGCGCTCATTAGAGCTACATTATCCCACGTAATTTTGGTCATTGGCTCTGGCAATTCCTGAAGCCAGCCATTGTTGGCAAACCGGCCATCGAAAAGGCGTACATCCGGTTTAATTGCAATTTCAATTCCGTCAATCCCTTGCGCCGAGAGGGCATTTTCAATAGATGAGGCGAAATTTCCTGAGAGGCCAACATTTTCTGTGCTAAAGCCGCTATCTTCATAAAGGCCGTCGTGCAGTATTTCTTCCCATCGGCGGTTAAAATCTGATGTGATTACCGATCTCCATGTTTCCTGAACCAATTCATGGCCTGAACTCTCTTCGCCGGTGAGGAGGGTATGTATAAACTCAATTGAACTTAATCCGTTAAAAAGCGGAAGAATTTGCGGCTGAATAATAGAACGGTGCCCTGTGAAAGACAATCCATCACCCCAGGCTTCGAGGTAATGCGCACTGTTTACATGCCAATTACAAACCCGAGAGGTTTCATCGTAATGACTGGAAAGATGGATAGATGTCTCCACATTACCAAGTGCCTGAGCAAGATCAAGATCAGCAGGAGCATTGTAAGCAATGTTACCGCCAACAAGCACAACTGTATCATAAGCACCTGCTTTTAATTCGGTTATTGCATTAATAAATGCTTCATCTTCGTTTCTGTTTTCACGGTAAGGAAGTGCATGGTAGGTAACGGTGTTACCACTGTTACCCAGTGCAAGGTTCATTGCTGCAACAGCTGCATGTGTTTCGGCTGAGTGCTCAGCGCCGGCTGTGATAATGGACTGGCCCTGCGAGGTGATTAGTTCATCAGCGAGTTTGGCAATCCAGTCGTGATTTGAAAATTCGTTAGATACAGCACTAAAAGCATTCAACCCACTAACCGCCTCAGAAAGTTTTGCAGCGAGGGCAAACGTAAATGGTGCTATTTGCGATGTTTTTAACCTCAGGCGATGATCGGCATAAGAACCTGTATTGGTAAATGCGTTTTCGATGCTGTAAATGCGCGACATCGTATCTTCGGTAGAGTCCACTTTTCGCCGGGCAGTTACTTTAAGGGCATTTTCAACACTGTTTTTGCCGGATTGCGGATTCATAAAATCATCGTCAAGTGCAACAACTACATCAGCCCTGTCATAATGATTTACAGTTCTCAGCCTCTGTCCGAAGGCCATTTGTGTGCCTTCAATTGCATTATTTTCTGAGAATGCCTCAAAGGTTACCCATTCAGCATTGGGGAATGTATCCAGAATATCCCCTTTAATTCGATGGTAAGTGGGTGAAGATGTGGCTTCATCAATGAAAAGTACTCTTCTGGAAGTATCAGAAAAATGCTCTTGCGCGAAGGCGTAGAAATCTTCTTTTGATACTTTTTCACCATTTTGGCGCGGTGAGCGTGACCTGTCAGGATCATACATTTCCAGCATGCTTGCCTGGTGATAAATATTTGTGCGTCCGCCGCTTGCGGGGTGATCAGGGTTTCCTTCTACTTTTGATGGCCGACCTTCATTATTGGTGATGAGAAGGCCTGTTACACTATCCTGAAATGGCATGCTGGTGGCGTAGAAAAGCGGCTCACCAAGAATCATGTTTTCTGGCTGGCGTGAATAGGGAAGAATTTTTTGTACAGGTTTACGGCAGGATGCAAATCCGGCAAGTGCAATAGATGCACCCATTACACGGAGAAAGCTTCTGCGCGATACCTGATCGGTCAGTTCTGTAGCATTTTCCGGAAATTCGCGCTCAGCATAGTTTTTATACTCTTCATTTTGAGCGAGCTCATTTAAGCTTTTCCAGTAAGTAGTTTGATTCGACTGATCACTCATTTCTTAGAGGTTATTTTGTTTTAAACTCGTGTTTGTGCAGACATTTGCACAGTTAGGATATTTAATGGTGGCAGCTCTGGCAGTAAGTGGGAGCATTAATATTGTGCTTAGCAACAAGCTCTCGTCCCAGTTCAAGCTGATTTTCTGCAACATATCCCATCGTAGTAATTTCTGAAACCGGCCTTACATGTTTTTCCGGTTCTCTGTGGCAATCGATGCACCATCCCATGCTTAGCGGCATTGCCTGGTACACAACTTCCATACGGTCTACCCGGCCGTGGCAAGATTCGCACCCAACGCCAACATTTACGTGTGCCGCATGGTTAAAGTAGGCGTAATCAGGCAGCATGTGCACTTTTACCCATTCAATTGGCAAGCCTGTTTCCCAGCTTTCGCGTACAAGAGCGAGGTCTTCACTGTCTGTTTTAATCTGGCTGTGGCAGTTCATACAGGTCTGTGTAGCAGGGATATTGGCATATTTCGATTCTGTAACCTGAGTGTGGCAGTATTGGCAATCCATACCGAGCTGGCTAACATGCACTTTGTGGCTGAAAGGAACAGGCTGTTCCGGTGCATAACCAACATCAAGAAATTCCGGGGAACCGAAATACCAAAAAGCAAAAACAATGGCATTTAAAAATATGATAGAACCAACAAGTATTCGGCGTGGAGCTTCATTTGTCCACTTTGGAAAAATCTGAGCCATAAAAAATATCTTTTACCAATTAAAATGCTGATAGACGGCTTTTAGCCCGAAAAGGTACCGAATTAAGTAATATACATACAGTACAAAATCACCAATCAGCAATATTTAAAACGATTCTAAATTGCAGGTAGCTGCTACCTGCTGGGCGAATTTAATTCTAATTAAGATAGGGCAGAGTTTAGATAATTGCTTGAAAAAGGGGTCGAAAATTTTTCCGAATGAATGGAGCTAAGAATAGGTTAAAATCAGTAGTGTCCGGTTAAATTTTGCTTTAGTCAAGTTAACGAACCATTTGGATAT
>REDS01000167.1 GCA_007693395.1 Balneolaceae bacterium
GGCTGTACCGGCGCCAAACTCACCACACAGATCCTACACGACCTCCACAGGCTCGATAAACGCTACGGCATGGTAACGATGTGTATTGGTGGTGGTATGGGCGCTGCGGGGGTTTTTGAAAAGCTATAGAAATGAGTCTTGAGTCCTGAGTCTTGAGAAGGACCCGGGTGTAACTATAAATTCATGCTAAGGCTTTCGATTATTGGTTAATTTTAAAAAGTAGAAAAAACTCACGACTCACGACTCAAATCTCAAGACTAATAATATGTTCAAAGAAGACACCCTAAAAAATGAAGTCATCCTCATCACCGGAGGCGGAAGTGGCCTTGGGCTCTCCATGGCAAAGAAATTTGCGGAGCTGGGGGCGGACATCGCCATCTGCGGGCGGACGGAGAAAAAACTGAAGAAAGCTACCGAAGAGCTGAAGAAGTATGGAACGGATGTGCGGTGGTACTCGGTAGATGTGCGGGATTATGAGAAGGTTGGGGAGATGTTTGACTCCATCATCAAAGATTTTGGCAAGATTACCGGTCTGGTAAATAATGCTGCGGGTAACTTTTTAAGTGCCTCTGAGGATCTCTCACCAGGCGGCTTCAAGGCGATCGTCGATATTGTTCTGCACGGCAGTTTTAATTGCACGCACCATTTTGGCAATCATCTCATCAAGAAGAAAAAGAAGGGGAATATTCTCAATATCGTAACTACCTACGCCGAGGATGCCGGTTCGGCGTTTGTACTGCCCTCCGCATGCTCCAAGGCAGGAGTGCTGGCGATGACACGTTCACTTGCTTATGAGTGGGGTACGTACGGAATTCGCGTCAACGCCATTGCCCCTGGCCCATTTCCGACCGAAGGTGCATGGACACGTCTTTTCCCAACCAAAAAGTTTGAAAAGAAATACATTGAACGAATCCCTGCAGCCCGCTATGGCGAGCACGAAGAACTAGCCAATCTTGCCGTATTCCTGATGAGTGATATGGCCCCCTACATTACGGGTGAAACCGTAACAATCGACGGCGGAGAGAAACTTTCGGGTGGTCAATTCAACTTCATCGATTCGGTGATGTCGCGCGGGAAGCTGAAAATGGCATTTAAGATGTTAAAAATGAAGGGGTAGCGGCTAATTATTTAACATCAGCGATTTTATTTTTTCCGCAGCTCCGGCTGTTAACAGAGCGTCATAAGGAGAAAAAAGTGTGGGCTGCTTCAACTGTATAGATTTAATGAATTGAACAACAGACCACTCTGCTGTATCTGAGGGATCGAACACCTTCTCCTGAATGGCAATTCTGCCCAAATCATTGAGTTTATGGATACGGACTTTTTGCCTGATTACATCAAAATCAATCATTGCATTGATGCTTGAGAATATACGCTGATGCTTTTCCTTATCTGTAGTGCCCAAAAACTGGATCGATGCAACAGCAGCATTTTCAAATCTCAGAGATATAGCCAGGCCGAGAGGATGATCTCCCAGTACAATTGGTTTCACTTCATACCGATGAATATTTCCCCCCATCCACGTAATGATCAGGGCAAGGTCATCAATCCATGAGTGCTCAAAATCTTCAACATCAATAACCCGGTAGTTAAGCGGAATTGTCTCTTTTTTAATTTGGATGAGATTTGGCCTGGATACCTGCTGTTTAATCCAGTGAACAGATTCAGAAAGGGATGGCCAGTGCGAGAATTGCACATTTACTTCAGCCTCTTCTGCAGCATGGTAAACCTTTTCAAGCATTTCGGCATCTGTGGGCAGTTTTGAGATGAGGTACGTATGGTTTCCGGCGCGGATTGAGTTCAAAAGAGTATGAAGATTCTCTTTACTGTCGTCAATTAAGAGAACAGTGTCAGTGTCATCACTGCCGGCCAATCGGTTGGTGATAACAACCTCTTTTACAATGGATAACTTCCGAAGATGTTTTTCCCAGGCAGTGGCTCGTTCTTTTTCCCCTACTATAGCAATTTTCATAGGCTTCTGCGTATTTACGCCTTTTCAGGAAAGATGGAGAGGAGTTGTGATATTTCCAAATGGGGATGAATATTAATCCGGCATAATGAGAGCGAGAATAAAATAGATCAGCACCATGGTACCAAAAGACGAAAGCACAAGAATAACGAATAGTATTCGAATGATGGTAGGATCCCACTTGAGATATTCACCGATACCGCCGCAAACACCGGCAATCATCTTGTCTGTGCGGGATTTTCTGAGCTTTGCAGGCATGTTCAGGGTCCTTCAGATAAATTTATAAATGCATTTATTGTTTTGGTACGTAAGTATAATTTCAAGGTTTCATTCAGATCAATATTAAATCAAAATATTTGCAGGTACCCTTTATAAAAAAGGCGGAACCCTAATTAAAGGATTCCGCCGGGTTACCGTAAAGCTATGGCTCAGCTTTAGGTTGTATCAAAAGGTTTTTTGGAATTCATAAAACTTATTCTTGAGGTTCTGAACCAGATTGTTCATGGGTTGTTTCACTTTCACCAAGTCTGAAACTTATTGGTAGCGCATACTGCACACGAACCGGTTGATCTCGCTGCATACCCGGTGTAAACTTTGCCTGGCTTACTACCCGTAATGCCTCTTCATCTGCACCACCACCGATTCCGCGAATTACCCGTGGATTTTCAACGTCTCCTTGCTCATTTACAATAAACTGAACAAAAACCCGACCTTCAATTCCGGCACGGCGGGCCATTTCGGGATAGCGTATTTGCTGTTGGACGGAAGCAAGGCCGCCAATCAGTTCCGGCATTTCTTCAACCACTACAAAGTAATCCTCATGTGGTTCAGAATTATCCGTATTCACTGTAAATTCTTCACGCTCCAAGCCCATCGATTGCAAAACAGTATTGTATGAATCAGGATCGAGCTTAGTGTTAACAATAATTACACCTTGTGCTCCTCTTTCGCCAAATCTGCTTGTTGCAGCTTCATCTTTTAAAATTTCAATAGATTCAATATGCTCGGGTTTGAGATTATTTAGTTGCCCCAATCTGCCTTCATGGCGTGCTGCTTGATCTTCTTCACCCATAAATATGATTACCTGGTGATATCCACGCTCACCGGTCCTGTCAACATCTGTCATTAGGTTGAGTTCTTCTTCATCATAAATTTGTTGCGTTTGCATATCCGTACAGGCCATCGCGATGATGGTGCCCAGCATAAGTGTGCCAAACAGGGCAAGACTCGATCGTTTAGGAATTTTTAGGTTGGGTTTGTATTGAGTGATCATTTGGATCCTTTTTTTTAGGTTGGATGATTCCTGAGCCATATTTACGGAAAGTTCTTGTTGCAAATTGGGTTTTGGTAACAACTCGAGCAGGAGAGAGGCGTACTTTTTCCGGGAGACAGACTCCTCTGACAGTACCAACAGATCGCAGCGCAGTTCTCGGTATTCTATAATTTCCCGTTTGAGCCGGTGCACCAGCGGATGAAACCAGAATATTGCCTGGGTAAATGTTACCATCACCTGCGATAAAAAATCGTTTTGTGTGATGTGAGATAGTTCATGGCGAAGTGCCATGTTCATATTTTCGTTGTGATTGCGGATGGAAGCAGGCAACAGCACTACCGGTTTTCGATATCCAAATGTTACCGGGATAATATCCGCATCGATAAATGCAATTTTCACTTTTTTTCTGATGGAACCGAGTAACTCTCTGTTTTTCTTGTCGAGATTATCAATTGTATCGGTTTCGGTGTAGCTGCATCGGTTTCTTAAGGAGTGAAGCCGTGCCCACTGGCCGATAAATTTTGCTATTGAAAGAATCACTCCTGAGATAAAAAGAAGTACAATACCTGCATATGCAATTTGCAGAAATGTGAGTGAAGCAGTGGTTTCAGCAGGAGTAATGCCAATCTCCATCGGTGCCATTACTGTAATAATTTTCAGACTGCTTTCTGCCGTATTTTGTGCAAACAGTGCGGATTCCAGTCCCTGAAGGCCTGCAAGTAGAAGAAATCCTGCCGGCAGCGAAATTAATAGTGCCAATCGTGTATGGTATTGATAGTGCGGATGGATGGAGTCACTAAATTTTAAAACAACCCAGGCAGCTGCACTTATGCAGGTCCATATAAGTAACGGAAGCCACAAAAATGAGACAGTATGTTCGAAATTTTCTGAAAGCGAAAGTATGAGCCTGTCCATTATTTGTCCTCAAGTTTGTCGATTAGTGATTTGATTTCACGAAGGTCAGCTTCAGACAGATTTTCACTCTGTACCAATGTTTGTACCAGATCTTTTGGAGAGCCCTTAAACACTTTATCCACCAGGCGATCAATCAGGTTAAAGCGAACATCCTCAGGCTTCACAGCGGCGTAATAGATATAGCTGCGGCCCTCTTCCCGATATTTTAAATATTCTTTATCAGCGAGATTTTTCAGAATAGTCATCACTGTGGTGTATGCTACATCACGATATTCAAGCATTCGCTTTCGTACATCAGCCACGGAGGCTTCGCCAAGCTCCCATACATGGTTAAGGATTTCCATTTCTGTTTCTCCGAGCGGACTGAGTGGCTTTCGCATAATAGTTTGATTGATTATTTGGTTAGTACTAAGTAAGTAGTAAAAAGAGAAAGATGCAACTATTATTTTAATATTAATTCACCGGAACGAGACGGCTACAGATAGAATTGGTATTAAAAAGGATAATCACAGACAAAATGCCGCGAAAATATTTACGCCAAATTGATTCAAAACTGAACAGGCCAAAACTTTCTGATCACAAAAAAGCACTCTTTATTCTGCATGATCAGCTCAACCTTTCTGTTTGGCCGGATTGGGTTCAAAAAGAGAAGCCCCTCCTGATTTTTATGGAAAGCAGGCAGAAGGGAGTGGAAATTCCACATCACAAAATAAAAGCTGTTTATGTTTTAAGCAGTATGCGGCACTTTGCACTGGAGTGTGCAGAGAAGGGATATCCGGTTTTGTATCACTCAACAAACGGCCACTTTGATGATGGATTTACGGAACTGTTATCTGATTTTGACGGGAAATTATGGTATATGACGCCATCTGAATGGGATACCAGAGAACGACTTAAAAAAGTTGCTGAACAGTTCCCGGATAAGGTGAATGAGATTGCAAACTCATTTTTCCTGGCAGATGCCGAACAGTGGAAAGAGAAAATTGCACCCGGATATAGAATGGAATACTTCTACCGCGAGATGCGCAAAGAGACCGGCTACCTGATGAATGGTAATACTCCGGAAGGAGGGGAGTGGAATTATGATGATCAGAATCGTGAATCTCTGCCTAAAGGCCATACTATTCCGAAGATTAAAACATTCCAGCCGGATGAAATCACCAGCGAAGTGATGGAAATGGTTGAAGAGTATTTCCCGAAGAGTTTCGGTGAACTGCAGAGCTTTCAGTATGCGGTAAATCGTGAGCAGGCACTGGAGCTGCTGGATCAGTTTATAGAAGAGAGACTGGACCAATTCGGCCCTTATGAAGATGCTCTGAAGACCGGAGACCACAAACTGTTCCATTCGCAGCTATCCATCTATATGAATAATGGATTGCTATTGCCACGCGAAGTCTGTGAAAAGGCGCTGGATGCGTACGAAAAAGGGAATGCCCGCCTCAATTCTGTGGAGGGATTTATTCGGCAAATTATTGGGTGGAGGGAATATATACGGATTTACTACGAAGCGATGATGCCGGAGGTGCGCGATGCAAATCACTTTAACTTTAAAAATCAATTGCCCGAAATGTACTGGACGGGTAAAACAAAACTGAAATGCATGGAAGAGAGTTTGCGTCCGGTAATTGAAGAGGCGTACTCTCATCATATCCAGAGGCTGATGATTCTCAGCAACTTCAGTAATCTCACGGAAACGGATCCCCGGGAACTGAACAAATGGTTCTGGATTGCTTATGCCGATGCTTACGAATGGGTTGAGCTCCCGAATGTTCTGGGGATGAGTACCTTCGCAGATGGTGGCGTTCTGGCATCCAAACCGTACGTATCAGGCGGGAATTACATCAACAAAATGAGTGATTATTGTAAGAACTGTGAGTACAGTATTACCCAAAAAACGGGTGAAAGAGCGTGTCCTTTTAACTATCTCTACTGGAATTTTGTGGATAAACAACGCGATACATTTAACAGCAGCGGGCGCGTGAGTTTTATGGTAAATATGTTCGACAAAAAAAAGTCTGAAGAGGAAAAGAAAGCCATAAGAGAATCATCAGAGACGTTTCTCAACAACTTAAAACGGATGGGCAGAAAATCGGATTAGCGGTAAATTATCGACTTAACTTCTTCTTCATAACACGGAAGAAATTGTTAACTTCGACTCTCAGAAAAGAACAAAATATTTATGTCGAAAATCATCAGCGAAGTTACGTTACGCACAAAAGGAATTCTGCCTGTTCAAAAACTTAAAGTACTGGCACAGGCGGGTGTAATCAGGGGTATTGAGGGGCATCCCCTTCAGGATAATCAATTCCAGCCCAACTCTATAGATCTAAGGTTGGGAGAAAAAGCTTATCGGGTACGCAGCAGTTTTCTTCCAGAAAATGAAACGGTTCAGCAGAAGATCGACAAACTTCATCAGTACAATTTTTCTATTGAAGATGGTGCTGTGCTTGAGCCAAATTGTGTGTATATCATTCCGCTTCTGGAAGAGCTAAATATGCCCGCTTCTCACTATTCGCCAAATAAGAAAGATTCCGAACCTACTCAAAACGGCAGCGTAAAACTGATCGCTGAAGAGAATCTCAGAGCCAAAGCTAATCCCAAGAGTACTACCGGCAGGCTTGATATTTTTACCCGCGTTATTACCGACTACTCAAACCGGTTTGAGGAGATTGAAGCGGGATTTCAGGGGCGATTATATCTTGAGGTTGTTCCCAAATCATTCCCAATAAAAGTGCGAACAGGGCAGAGGCTCAATCAGCTTAGAATTCGTCATGGTCACACCATTCTGTCTGATCAGGATTTATTACGCACTCACAGCAGTGATCTGCTTTTGTTTGATGAAAAGGGTGTACCTCTTCCACTTGATCAGCTTTATGTAAATAACGGGCTGTTTTTACGGGTGAACCTTAAGGGTGATGAGAATGACGTTATCGGTTATAAAGCAAAAAAACATCGTGATTTAATCGATCTGGATAACATTAATCATTACGAAATATCCGATTTTTGGGAGCCCATTCTTGGCAGCAGTGAAGATCATTTAATCCTTGAACCGGAGGCTTTCTACATTTTTGCATCCAGCGAGCGCTGCCGTATTCCGAAACATCTTGCGGCTGAAATGATCGCCTACGATACCGGATCGGGTGAATTGCGAACACATTATGCGGGATTTTTCGACAGTGGTTTTGGTGGTGAGGTGGAAGATCGGGGAGCAAGGGCAGTACTGGAAGTACGCTCGCACGATGTACCATTTTTGATTGAACATGGCCAAACCTTTTGCAGCATGACCTTTGAGCCAAATACAGAAATCCCTGATTTTGTTTATGGTACAGATATAAAAAGTAATTACCAGGGCCAGGGTTTAAAGCTTGGAAAACATTTTAAACAGGGTTGATGTATGCCTGTTGATCGATGCATTTGCCATAATATTCTGTTCAAAGAGATTAAACGAATTGCTGATGAACGCGGATTCACAACTCTTGAAGAAATTCAGGAAGCAAAAATCAGCAGTACAAGTTGCCAGCTCTGTTTGCCCTACGTTAAACAAGTATTGAAAACAGGCCAAACGTCATTTAAACCGGGATTTTATAGCGAAGAGAAATGAATCTTTTCTATGCATCGCCTTCTGATATTTTGGAAAATAGTGTAACCATACACGGGCAGGAAGCGAAACATATCTCAAAGGTTCTGCGTTTTGGTGAGGGAGATACCATACAGATTACCGATGGGGCGGGCACTCTATATAATTGCATAATAGAACGTGTGCATAAAGAACGATTAACAGCTATCATTGAACGTTCAGAGAAGGAGATGAGAAAGCTGCCTCATGTTACTCTGTGTTTAGGTATTATAAAGAAGAGAGACCGCCTGGAATTTGCTGTTGAAAAATCAGTGGAACTTGGCGCGGATGCCATACTGCTTTTTTCAGCAGACAATAGTGAGCGGGAAAAGGTGAGATTAGACAGAGTTGAGGGTATCGTACTTTCTGCTATGAAACAATCCAAAGGCTTGTGGCTGCCTGAAGTTTACCTTGCTAACTCCCTAAAAGATGTTGTTCAAAAAGCCGGGGATGATACCACAATTGTCACTGCCGATGAACAGCTGAACATGACAATCGACCCTGAAAAAATACCTGATAGCAGAAAATACTTCTTGATTGTAGGCCCTGAAGGGGGTTTTTCAAAAAGAGAGAGGGATTTTTTGAACTCAATGCAATCAACGCGATACTCCCTGGGAGAGCGAAGGCTGAGGGCAGAAACAGCAGCCATTGTTATGGTAGACAGATTCAAGCAACTGGGTTAGAAAGATTCAGGCCGGTATCTCTTATTTAACAATGAGAATATGCCAAAAAAATGGTGTACATAAGCATGATGGCTCAAAGTTATGCTGAATTGCAGAGAGAGTTTTTATGGTTGTCATATTCAAATTTTAATTTCGAACCCACATAAAAAAAGGTTGCCCCCATTTCTGAAAGCAACCTTAAATACTGTTTGCAAAACAAATTCTACCGCTGAATTACAGATCCGGTAGGGGTTTGAACGAGCATTTCGAGATTTTCTGCTGTTTCCCAAAGCTTCATGGCCTCAGTTAGCGTTTCATTCATATAGTCATTCACCACGGGGAAGAAGTACTCACTTCCCCACACCTGGCGTGCCAGTTCAGCTTTCATGAAGCCAAAATTCATCCATTTAAGCTCATCATACATAGCCTGTGTAAGAAGCAGGTTATCATCGTCTATCGTTGGCTCATCAATATCTTCTGTAATTTTTAAGCCAACATTTTTCATCATTTTCAGGAACA
>REDS01000093.1 GCA_007693395.1 Balneolaceae bacterium
ATATCCCGGTAGTATTGTGCAAATTTTTTGGATACATCTTCGGGCGAACCCTGTATTTTGGTTGGTTTAACATTTAGTTTTTCAAAAATTTCATCGAACTGATTACCAAGGTGATTTCCCGTAACAACATGGTCGCTGTACTTCAACCCGATTTTCAGCATATCAACTGTGCCATTCTCGGTTAATGTGTCGTAATCAACATCTTCCGGGAGGCCTAATTTGTCGAGTATGCTTGTTGATTCAAGAATTCCCTTATTCTCCGGATGGTGAAGGTTATAAACGATCTGGGTGTTCTTGAAAATTTCTTCATCTTTATATTTTGTTCTGGCAAGCAGAGGAATAAGCCCTGCAGGCCAGTCGTGGCAATGAATTACATCAGGTTGCCAGCCAAGACTAATAACTGTTTCCAGCACGCCTTTATTGTAGAAGGCAATGCGCTCGTCGTTATCATCGTAAAATTTCTCAGTTTTAGGATTTGTGAACATCGCTTTTCGTTTGAAAAACTTGTCGTTATCCAAAAAGTAAACCTGCAATTTCGCATTTGGTATGCTGGCTACTTTAATCTTCATGCTTTGAATCTCGCCGCCTACCTCCACTTCAATTCCGGAAAGGCGAATTACTTCGTGCAATCTGTTTCTTCGATCGTTTATGGTGCCATACTTTGGCAGCAAAACACGAATTTCAAAACCCTGATCCTGTAAAGAAGCCGGTAAAAACCGAAGCAGATCGGCAGTGTGAGTCATTCGTGCAAAAGGAGCGATTTCGGCTGCTGCGTAAAGTATTTTCATAATATTGTATCGTTACGATGATTTATTATTAATCTTGAGAAAAGCCTGTACTATTATTTTGATAAAGTTTCTGGAAATCCGGGTCTTCTATAGAAAAGAAATCAAACAGTGTATCACTGCGCAGGCCAAGGCGCAACGTTTCTAAAGATATTACTTCGCTCGGTTCGATATTGCCGAGATTTACATTACTACCAAACTTTTTAATGAACCAGGTTTGCTGCTCTTTTTTTGGTGCTTCGAAAAGTAAATGCTCTACAGGAATTTGATCGGCAATTTCATCAATTAATCCGGATCGTATTTCCCCGTTTGGCCTGAAGACACCCACATTGCCAGACTCTCTGGCTTCGCAGATAACCTTCCAGGCACCTGCTTTAATTTCATTATTGATAATATTTACCCATTTATAGGGTGGCATGATATCATCCGGATTTTTACTTCCCACTTCTGAGAGCACAGTAAAATCTTTGCTTAAATCATGTATAATATCATTTTTGCGACTTTCCGACAGCCAGATTGTACCGTTTGATACTTCTACAAACCTTAACTCAAAACGATGTAAAAGTTGGATGTAATCTTCAAGCTGATTGCGCAGCACGTAGGCTTCAAAAAGTGTACCCCCAAAAAAAACA
Organism: Balneolaceae bacterium; assembly: GCA_007693395.1. GTDB lineage: Bacteria > Bacteroidota > Rhodothermia > Balneolales > Balneolaceae > Rhodohalobacter. The sequence continues at coordinate 1,418 of REDS01000093.1, forward strand.
GGAATATTGTGCTTTTTATAAACCGCAAGCTTTTTCTCCAAATTTGGTGTAACAAAAGAGGTGCCCCACCCAAGTTTCACAAGATCTGTATGGCCTGATGCTACTTCACAAAAATCTTCAACCTGTCGAACACTATATCCCTTATCAAGTGCGAGAGTAATTCCGTTTTCCCTGGGTTTTTGAGTTCTCTTGGGTAGATGATTTAATTGATATGACATTCATCTAATTTAAAGTTCACAAACATTACAAGATACGAAACGAAGCTTTTATTAAAAAACTGCATTCTGATCAAACTCCATCCCCTGAATTGCCGCCTGCCCTGTTGGAAAGATGAACAAGATGCCTGATTTTATCCCGGTTTACAAGGTTCAGCATATCGGGGGTATATCGCCAAAGCCAGTTATCCTTTACTGTGCCGGGTATATTCATACGATGAGTTGCATCAAGGTTCATAAAATCCTGCAGGGGGAATATGGCTTGATCAGCAACTGATAGCATCCCAAGCCGAATTAGCTCCCAATTGATTTCGCGTCCGTCACTGCGCGAATATTCTCTTGCCCGGTGCTGCTCGGCCCCCGGTGCTGTACGGTACCAGCCGATTGTGGTGTCATTGTCATGCGTGCCGGTGTACACAACACAATTCTGCGGATAGTTATGAGGTAAAAAGCTGTTTGTTGAATCAGAATCGAAGGCGAACTGCAGAATTTTCATGCCGGGAAAATTGAATGAATCTCGCAGATCTTCAACCGTTGGAGTCATCACGCCAAGATCTTCAGCTATGATGGGGAGCTCTCCAAGCTCTTTTTTGATGGTTTTGAACAGTTTTTTACCGGGTGCATTTACCCATTTACCAACTTCGGCTGTTTTTGCTTTGGCAGATACTTCCCAGTAGGCATCAAATCCGCGGAAATGATCTACACGTATGGCATCGTAAAGCTCAAACATCTGCCGGAATCGTTCTACCCACCAGCTGAAATTATCAGCTTCAAGCTCTTTCCAGTTATATAGCGGGTTTCCCCAAAGCTGACCTGTTGCACTGAAGTAATCCGGTGGTACACCCGCCACAAGTACGCGATTTCCTTGTTGATCTACCTCAAAATATTTGGGATTTCCCCACACATCAGCACTGTTGTGATCTACAAAAATGGGGATGTCACCTACAACCCGGATGCCTTTTGCATTGGCGTAGCCTTTCAAGGCGTGCCATTGGTTAAAAAATTCGAACTGTACCCAGGTTTGGTATGCGATTTCTTCTTGATACTCTTTCCTCAGTTTTTTTATGGCAGCAGGTTTTCGCTGCGCTATTTCCGGTGCCCACTGGTTCCATGGTATTCGGTTGTTGGCTTTTGAACAGGCTATGAACAAGCAGTAATCTTCCAGCCAAAATTTGTTCGACTTTTTAAATGCCTGCAATTGTTTCTCATCGCCTTTGCTCAAAGAAGCATAAAAACTTTCAGAGGCTTTTTTGTAAAGATTATTTTTGAGGCTGTACGACTTTTCGTAATCACTTCGTGTGGTTGAAGGCAGTTCGGCAGTTTTTGCTTCTTCTGCTGTTAAAAGCCCCTTTTCTACAAGAATATCAAGGCTAATAAGGTAGTGGTTGCCAGCAAAAGCTGAGTAACTGGCATATGGTGAATTGCCATAACCGGTAGGGGTGAGGGGCAGAACCTGCCAAATAGTTTGGTTGGTTTCTGTTAAAAAATCGATGAATGTTTTGGCTTCATAGCCAAAATCTCCCATCCCATATTTTGATGGGAAGGAGGTCGGGTGCACGAGTGTGCCGCACGATCTTGGGAATCTCATATGTATTTCTGTTGATTCTTATTTCTTAGGTTTTAGCACAACCCCGGCAAGAGGGGGAACCGGAATTATGATGTGGGAGGTTTTATTATGCCAGTGGCCTTTTTCACCTTTCACAATTACCGGCCCTGCATTGCTGCCGCCGTAGTGTGATGAATCACTGTTTAAGACCACTTCATACTCGCAATCATCAGGTACGCCGAATTTGTAGTGTTCGTGAAATGTTGGCGTGAAGTTGAGAATGAATACAAGGTAATCATCCGGGTCTTTTCCTTTTCTGATGAATGAGAGAAGACTATTGTCTGCATCACTAATATCAATCCATTCAAAACCTTCCCATTTGGCATCTACTTCGTGCATCGCTTTTTCACTCTTATAGAGATTGTTCAGGTCTTTTACAAGGTTTTGTACGCCCTGGTGGGTTTCCCACTGCAGCAGGTGCCAGTCTATGGATTGGGATTCAGTCCACTCATTCCATTGCGCAAATTCACCGCCCATAAAAAGCAATTTTTTACCGGGATGGCCATACATATAGGTATAGAGTAGGCGAAGATTGGCAAATTTTTGCCAGTCATCCCCCGGCATTTTGGAGAGAAGCGATTTCTTCATATGAACCACCTCATCATGTGAGAGCGGCAGGATAAACTGCTCAGAAAAAGCGTAAATCATGGAAAAGGAGAGCTGATCCTGATGATACTTTCTGTAAAGCGGATCTTTCTCCATGTAGGCAAGCGTATCGTTCATCCAGCCCATGTTCCATTTAAAATCGAAACCGAGACCGCCAGATGACGTTGGCTGAGATACCCCGCCCCAAGATGTTGATTCTTCGGCAAAGGTTAGCACACCCGGGAAGTATTGATGGGTAACCTCGTTGAACCGGCGCAGAAAATAGATCGCTTCGATATTTTCGCGGCCGCCATACTGATTGGGCACCCATTCACCCTCCTCGCGTGAATAGTCGAGGTAGAGAATGGATGCAACTGCATCAACCCGCAGGCCATCTATGTGAAATTCTTCGAGCCAGTAGATAGCATTGGATAGCAGGAAGTTTTGCACTTCTGAGCGGCCAAAATTAAAAATCAATGTGCCCCAGTCTTTATGTTCGCCCTGTCGCGGATCTTCATGCTCGTAGAGTGCGGTGCCGTCAAACCGGCGCAGACCATGTTCATCTTTTGTGAAGTGAGCGGGTACCCAGTCAACAATTACTCCAATCCCGGCTTGGTGGCACCGGTCAACAAAATAGCGCAAATCATCCGGGTTGCCGAAACGGCTGGTTGGTGCAAAATAACCTGTAATCTGATATCCCCAGGATGGATCATACGGATGCTCTGCAATTGGCATCAGTTCCACATGGGTAAAGCCCATCTCTTTCATATAGGGTACAAGTTCATCGGCAAGTTCGCGGTAATTCAGAAAGCCGGGATCTTCTCCTATTTTACGCTTCCATGAGCCGGGATGAATCTCATAAACGGAAACTGGTTGTTCATGGTGAGCCTTTTGCGAGCGCTCTTCCATCCACTTTTCATCATTCCATTGGTATGATGTGTTCCATATCTTAGATGCTGTTCCCGGCCGCATTTCAGAAAACCGTGCATAGGGATCTGCTTTCTTGAACGGAGCGCTTTGAGCAAAACTTTTTACTTCGAACTTGTAAAGGTCGCCTTCAGTAACATGCGGAATAAAAATTTCCCAAAGTCCTTGGTCAACATATTTTCGCATTCCGTGAACGCGGCCATCCCAGTTATTGAATGAGCCGATTACACTAACCCTGCTTGCTGAAGGAGCTGTTACCACAAAATGTGTGCCGTCAACACCATCTACAGTTTTGGTGTGTGCACCCATAAAACGGTAGGAATGATGATGATTTCCCTCGCCCCAAAGCTGCATATCAAAATCAGTTAGCAGTGTACCGAACCGGTAGGGATCATCAACGGTGTATGTATCCCCAACATACGGGTGCACTTTTATTTTGTAGGAAAACCGGTTCTTTTTGCGCGGAAAAACATATTCAAAAAGCCCCTCGTCGGATTTACGCTCTAACTGAACGGGTTTCCCGTTTTCAGGCAGAATAAAAATTTGTTTTGCATCCGGGCGGAAAGCACGGGCTACAAGTTTCTCTTTATTATCAATTGTTACTGTATGCAATCCCAGTACGGAAAATAGATCCCCATGTTCTCCGTTGGATATTGCCTTAATTTCTTCGATTTTTAAAGTCACTACAATCTCACCGGTTAGATTATCTGATAGGCCGCTCAAGATAGTAATTTTAGGCGGAAATTAGGTAGTAAAGGAACTTAATGATTGGTTTAAATTCAAATATACAGAATGAATGTCATTCAATTTATTTCGAGACGCTATCTTTTTTCGAAAAAGCACATTTCACTTATCTCCATTCTTACGTCCATAAGTATAGCCGGTATCACTATTGGTACAGCTCTTTTAATTGTCATTTTATCTGTATTTAACGGCTTTTTTGAGGTAATTCGGGGATATCTTCTCTCTTTCGATCCGGACATCCGCATAGAGCTGATTGATGAACCCACAATGGTGTTTGATGAAGAGCTGATGAACCGCATACTTGCTCATGAAGAAGTGGTGCAGATATCGCCCTATATTGAAGGTAAAGCCATGATGGTTTTCCAAAATAGCGGGCGTAACGAAGTGATGAATGTGCGCGGTATCGACATGCAAACCGATTTCACCATTACAGATCTCCGGGAAGATCGTGAAATTGATCTCTCAGTTCGAGGCGGCAGGCCCGGGATGGTTGTGAGTGAAACCCTTATCAATCGTTACAGACTGAGTGCGGGTGATGAACTCGCCATGCTCAGCCCAACGGGAATGCGCCGGGCGCTAACTCAATTTTCATCGCCCAGAGTGAGCCGTTTCGATGTGCGCGATAGTTATGATATGCATCAGATTATCGACGGGGATATGGTCTATATCGATATAGCCGCTGCCCAGCGCTTGTTTAACATGCGCAACGAAATTACCGGTTTCGATTTGAAACTGACCGATACCGATCGTGCTGAACGAGTAAAAGCTGAGCTCGAAGAGATGCTTGGCCCTCACTATAGAATTCAAACCTGGTACGATCTGCAAAGGCCGCTCTACGACGTAATGATGCTCGAAAAATGGGGATCCTATCTTATTCTGATGATCATAGTACTGGTGGCTGTTCTTAACATAGTAGGTTCGCTAACGATGATTGTTATCCAGAAAAAACGGGATATTGGAGTGCTGATTTCGATGGGAATGACACCCAAGAAAATCAAGAAAATCTTCCAAAGTCAGGGTTTGCGCATCGGTTTGATCGGGTGTGGACTTGGCGGTGTTGCGGGAATTCTTCTTGTTCTTGCTCAGAAAGAGTTTAGCCTGGTAAAACTCTCATCATCGTTCATTATTGATGCCTATCCCGTGGCCATACATTTTTCTGATATCGCCATTATTTTGAGCGGAACCATGGTTCTTTGCCTGCTAGCGAGCTGGTACCCTGCTGTGCGTGCTGCCGCCATTCAACCCGCTGATGCTGTTCGAGACGAATAAAAAAGTATGGATCCATTAACTCACGGCCTTGTAGGGGCAACAGCATCATCAACCATTGCGAATAAAGAAAAACTGCGGCCTGCCGCGGCAACCGGGTTTATCGCTGCCATGCTCGCAGATCTGGATTATTACATCCATATTCCGTCCGATCCGCTTTTTAACATCGAAATTCACAGACAGTTTACTCACTCATTTATTTTTATACCGGTGGGCGCACTGATTGCCGCAGCGCTTCTCTGGTTGCTGGTGAGAAAACACCTCTCATTCAAAGAGACCTATCTCTATAGCCTGGCAGCTTATGCCACATCGGGCATTATGGATGCCTTTACCAGTTATGGAACCCAGTTGCTATGGCCCTTTTCAGATACGCGTTTTGCATGGAATATTATTTCTGTGCTGGATCCGCTGCTCACAATAGGATTGCTGACATTAACCGTGATTTGTGTGTGGAAAAAGAGACAGGCCCTTGTCTGGTTTTCCTGGGCATGGCTGATTTTAATTTTGGCATATGGCTGGGTTCAAAAGGAGAGGGCAGAAACGGCAGCGGTATCACTGGCAGAATCCCGCGGGCACACGGTTGATGATCTGGTGGTAAAACCGACAATCGGAAATCAGCTATTGTGGAGGGCCAATTATATCTATGATGATCTGATCTTCACCGATGCCATTCGAACAGGGTGGATCAGGGGAGTTGCCATCTATGAAGGGGAGTCGGCACCATTGGTGAACATTGAAGACGAGTTCAGTAGATTTGAAAACACCACGTTATTCGCTGATTTGCAACGTTTCTCGCGACTGTCTGAGGGATATATGGTTCGCCACCCCGATGAACCGATGGTTATTGGTGATGCGCGTTACTCTATGCTTCCCACTACAATGGTTCCGCTGTGGGGTGTTGAAGCAGATACAACCCGTGCTGATGAACATCTGCCATTCCTCTATTTCCGCGATGCAAGCGAAGAGATCAGAGAACCCTTTCTCGAAATGCTTTTGGGTCGTTAAAAATTGGATCCAAATCTTAAATTAATAAAAAAGACTCCCCTCCTTTTCAAGGAGGGGCCGGGGGTGGTTCACTGTGCTATTTCCAAGGGTATTGATTAAATACCAATTCATAGTCTTTTTCAGCTGCATCTAAATCATTTCTCTCTGAGCCAGATTATTTCGGAAGAAGGGGCTAACTTTTTTACCAGCAAAGCGCTCAACTTTTGCACGTGAAGCGATTTAGAGTTATCAGGGAATTCTATTAAATAGAGGCTCAAAATCCTAAGGCTCCCTCCCCTAGATCTTCCCCCGAAAAGATCAGGATCATTGACTTACACAGGAGGGTATATCTTTTGAGTACGAAGTGAAACGCAATAATCATCATTTTAGATTCGAACGAAGCTTCAAAATAAGTTGCGCCAAAAGTTTACTTTCATGAAATTCTGCCATGGAATCTTTAATCACATTCTTTGAGGACATACCCACTTGGCTGCGGGCTTCTATCTTAATAGGCGGAATTTTTCTTTTTTGGGTGATGGAGGGCGTCATTCCGCTCTTCCGGTTCCAGTACAATAAAATCCGCCATGCCGGCATCAATCTTACCTTTACACTCTTCACAGCAATCATCGGGTTTGGCCTGGCGGGCATTCTCTATTTTACATCGTATTGGGTAGCAGAGAACGAATTTGGCCTGCTTTATCTGGCTGAAATACCACTTTGGGCAAAAATTATCATCGGGGTAATGCTGCTCGATTTTATCGGGGCTTGGCTGGTACACTGGATTGAGCACAAAGTGAAATGGATGTGGAAGTTCCACCTGATCCACCATACTGATACAACGGTGGATGTAACCACCGGCCTTCGCCATCACCCGGGAGAGACGGTTTTCCGGATCTTTTTCACCATTCTGGGAGTCTTTTTGATCGGGGTGCCCATCGGCATTGTGATGCTTTATCAAAGCTTATCGGTACTTTTTGCCCACATCACCCATGCAAATATCACGATGCCCAAAAAGGTGGATAATGCACTTTCATACATTTTTGTAACACCAAACATGCACAAAATCCATCATCATTATACACAGCCGTTAACGGATACTAATTACGGCAACATTTTTGCCATTTGGGACAGGGTGTTTGGTACCTACGCTGAGGTTGATGACATCAAAAACCTGAAATATGGGATTGATACACATATGGATCCCGAAGAAAATGATCGGCTTGGCAACTTGTTGAAAATCCCGTTTCAGGAGTACAGGCCGCCCGTTGGGTCGAAATTCAATGCAGACAATGCTGAAAGCATAACCGAATCAAAAAAAGAGAGTAAGCGAAAGTGAACAATCAGAATGAGCTTATCGATAATAAAGAGAGGAACCGGTTTGAACTCAAAACAGAGGATAAAACAGCGTTTATCGACTACATCATCAATAAAAATGGGATGATTTTTCTAACCCATACTGAAGTTCCCGTTGGCCTGGAGGGTAAGGGTATTGCATCAGAAATGGTTTTGCAGGCGCTTAAAATCATTGAAGAGAGGGAGCTGAAACTAGTACCCATCTGCCCGTTTGTAACCTCATATGTAATGCGCCATCCCGAGTGGAAAAAACTTCTGGATGAAAATCACAGAATGTAAAACTTTGAGCTGTAAATTGTCTTAAGTGGGAAAATCTCCGTTTCTTCAGATTCATTTTAAAACAAACTGATCAAAGTATGACCACAGCGATACGTAACCTACTACTTTTTTTAGGGCTTTTTATATTCACACTATCATGCGCATCAACGGATCAGGTATCAGCTCCTGAGGCGAGGCAGGCGAACAGCTCATCAACCGATTACTGCAGAGTGATTACAGCCGATGCAGTAACTGGAAAAGGTGTGATAGATGTGCATCAGGTTGGTGAAAAAGTGTACTACGAAATTCCGGACTCCCTTCTTGGCCGCGATTTTTTGATGGTGAGCCGTGTCGCTGCGGTTCCAAATAATTTCTTTGGCTTTAGAAGCAGCGGTTCTTCCGTTGCAGAGCAGGTAATTGTATTTGAAAAAGTGCGCGACAAAATTAACATTCGTCAGCGGCTTTACAACAGCGTGGCACCCGATTCACTCCCTATTTCATACTCTGTTCGTGCAAACAACTTCGAGCCGGTTATTGCCAGTTTTGATATCAAAGCTATCGGGCCGGACAGCACCACATCCGTAATTGAAGTAAACAGCCTGTTTGAAACCGATGTGCCTGCTATTTCGGGGTTGAATCAGGGCCTCAGAAACATGTACCAGGTTCGCCGGCTCGATAATTCACGCAGCTACATCGACACCGTTCGCACATTTCCGCAAAATGTGGAGGTTCGCCATGTGATGACGTATGAAGCCATGAACCCGCCATCATCGGCCGGTACCAATTCGCTCTCTTTACTGATGAACCAATCGATGATTCTGCTCCCGGCTGTACCGATGACACCCCGCTATCACGATTATCGTGTAGGATGGTTTACCATTAACCAGCTCGATTTTGGTTCAGATGAACAGAAAGCAGCCACACGTTCCCTTATCCGCCGTTGGAGACTGGAACCGTCAGATCCTGAAGCGTATGCGCGCGGTGAACTTGTGGAACCCGTAAAGCCGATTGTCTACTACGTGGATCCGGGCACACCGGAAGAGTATCGCCAGGTGGTGATTGATGGCGTAGAAGATTGGAATGAGGCGTTTGAGGCAGCCGGTTTTAAAAATGCGATCAAAGCCAAACTGCCGCCTACAAAAGAGGAAGATCCCGATTTTGAACCCGAAGATATTCGCTACAATATGGTGCGGTGGATTGCCAATACGGTAAGAAATGCAACCGGCCCGAGCACGTCCGATCCCCGAACAGGGGAAATTATTGCAAGTGATATTTTCTGGTATCATAACCATATCCGTTCCTACCGAAACCGCCTGATGATCGAAACCGGTGCGGTAAATCCCAAAGCAAGATCGATGCGCGTAGATGATGATTACCTGAAGGAGTCGATCCGCCAGGTGATTGCTCACGAAATTGGCCATGCACTTGGGCTGCCACACAACATGGCTGCCAATTACGCCTATCCGGTTGATTCGCTGCGATCACCTACATTTACAGAGCAGTATGGTGTATCGGCTTCTGTGATGGATTATGCGCGCCAAAACTACATTGCCCAGCCGGGTGATGGCGTGGAGAGATTTATCCGAAAAATCGGTCCTTATGATCTCTATTCGATCAACTGGGGGTATCGGGTAATTCCGGATGCAGAAACCCCGGAAGATGAAATAGCTACCCTGAATGAGTGGATACTTGAAAAAGCGGGAGATCCCATGTACCGTTTTGGTCAGTCAACCGGGTACGATCCCTCGGCTCAAACAGAAACCCTTTCGAATGATCCGGTTCAGGCTTCCACCTACGGCATGATGAACCTGCAGCGTGTGGTGCCCAATTTGCTTGAGTGGACATCCACACCCGGCCGCGGATATGATGACCTTCAAGAAATTTATGGTGAGCTGATTACACAATGGAACCGGTATGTGAACCATGTGATCACCAATATTGGCGGTGTGTACTATTTCCGAATGGCATCAGATCAGGAGGGAAATATTTACCAGCCGGTGGAGAGGGAGTATCAGCAAAAAGCGATGGAGTTTTTAAACAGGTATGCATTTACCACACCCGGTTGGCTTCTTGAAGAAGAAATTCTCAGGAATATTGAGCATGCCGGTGCCATCGGGCGGATCCAGCAATTGCAGGGTCGTCAGCTCGCAACCGTAATGAACCAGGCACGAATGCTGCGGTTAATTGAGGATGAAGCGTTCAGGGGCAGCGAAGCATACACCATTACCGAGATGCTTGAGGATGTACGACAGGGTGTTTGGAGTGAGCTTTCTGATAACAGCACAATTGATGTGTACCGGAGAAATCTTCAGCGCGCGTACATCAGCCACGTTCACAGCCTGATGGAAAACCAGACGGATAGTGTGCACGGAAGCGACATCAAAGCTCTTTTGCGGGACGAACTCCAAACACTTAGAGAGCTGGTTGACCGTGCCATCCGCCCATCGGGCAACAGGACCAATAGGGTTCACCTTCGCGATATACAATCAAGAATAGACCGAATACTCGACCCTGCCTGATTTGACCAAGGAAATTTCCAGCCACGATTGAAGTGTCCGAAGGCCCTTCAATCGTGGCGGGTTGGCGGGGGTGAGTTCAGAGTTGTCACGAGAGGACGCTCGCGCCGGTTGTGTCCATGATGAATGGAGATCCATAACGCTTCAAGGAGAAGGCACGGTCGAAGGTTATTCAACGATTCCGGCTTTATTGAAGTGAGAGGTAGTTTATAACTCCTGGCTTGCCAAACCGAGGCAGTTTTTTAAATGATATGAGCTCATTTCGAAGTATTTAGTGCATTACAGAGAAACAAACGTGAGAACCAAATTGCGTAATATCTCTGACACTATGAAAAGCTTGTATCACACTCTGCATTTAACTCTTTTTTTAATTGTTATATCTGCACTCTTTCTTGTGTCCTGCAATAACAACCCCGGTGATCCGCTTCAGGGTGTTGTTGCCAATACCTGTAACAATATCAGCGGGGTAGAAGGGCTCTATTGGGATCTTTCCAACGGCTTTCCAAGAGGAGATATACCCGGTGGTTTACCAACCATCCGTATTGTGGGCGGCAGTTTTGTGCATCCCGCTTTTCCGCTGCTGGGGTTTATTTACCCGGTTGGTTACCAGGCATTCGCGGATAACATACAGGGTGCAATTGGGGTTAATGTAATTCGGGATGATAATCGGTCGGTCTGGCGGATGACCCAGATGAACTTTCCCGGCCAGTTTGTCCGTTCCGGCCCCATGATGGATATTGAGCTGAACCGGTTGATGAGTTTCCTGGGTACAGACATCAATAATATTCAGGTGGTGTGCGTAGCCCAGTTTGTGGGCCCTGCGGGTGAGCTGGCACCAGGGCTTGTAAGGGATGCAACTAATCTGATGATCAGGGTGGGCGAGTTTACTGCGGTTGTGGTTGTGAATGTAACAAGGCTTGAGGGTTTTGATGTCACTTTTTCCTCGCTCTCCATTGCAGTTTCGGCGGCACCGACTGTTGAGTTTGAGAATGAAATTATGAGAACTTATTTGCCCATCTCCTGGCAGATGATGTTTAACGACAAAGGCGAACTCGACTCAGACGGCGACGGTGTTCCGGATAGCCGCGACCTCTGCCCCGGTACCCCGCCCGGAACCCGTGTTGATGCAAACGGCTGCCCGATTTAAAACAATTTTAGCCTCATTGAAGCGTCCGAAGGTCCTTCAATCGTGGCGGGTTGACGGGGATGAGTTCAGAGTTGTCACGAGCGGGCGCTCGCGCCAGTTGTGTGCTCACGCCGGTTGTGTTAATGATGAATGGAGAGATCCTTTAGTCCACAACGCTTCGAGGAGCAAGCACGCTCGAAGGTTCTGTTCATATAAGGGGGTTCAGAAAGAAAGGAATGCAGCTTCTTTACTGAGTGCGTCGATTAATTTTAGCCTCATTGAAGCGTCCGAAGGTCCTTCAATCGTGGCGGATGGCGGTGGTGATTTCAGAGTTTTCACGAGCGGACGCTCGCGCCAGTTGTATGCTCACGCCGGTTGTGTTAATGATGAATGGAGAGATCCTTTAGTCCATAACGCTTTGAGGAGCAAGCACGCTCGAAGGTTCTGTTTATATAAGGTGGTTCAGAAAGAAAGGAATGCAGCATCTTTACTAAGTGCGTCGGTTAGACGTTGTACATACTCTTCACGGCTGATTTCAATGCAACCAAACCGCCCCAAATGTTCGGTATAAAACTGCGTATCCCATAGTGTAAAATCGTTTGCCTGGAGAATGTCGTGGCAATGCCAAAGGGCAACTTTATCCGCCTCGGTTGCAGTTTTAAACATCGATTCACCAAAAAAAGCTGCCCCAACAGTAACACCATAGAGGCCGCCAACGAGATTCAGGTCATCGTCATACGTTTCTACAGAGTGGGCATAGCCTGCAAGGTGAAGTACTTCAAAGGAATCGATAATCAGATCTGAAATCCAGGTTGATTCTCTGTCAGCGCATGATTCAACCACACTGCGGAAATTGCGGTTTACCATCAGATGATATTTTTGATTCCGGATCAGGCGCTTCACATTCGATGAAACTCTGAATTTATCCAACGGAATGATTCCCCGCTTTTTTGCAGAGTACCAGCTCACTCCGCTATCATCCCGCGATTCACTCATCGGGAAAATTCCCTGGCGATACCCGTTCAGCAGAACTTCAGGCGGAATTATTTTTTTTCCGGCGTTTGATTTCATGATTTTTTAGGCTTTAATCAACGCTTTTCACATTCGCGAACACACCCCTGAATTCTCCGGCTCAGGCGGAGTTTTTTTACACTGTCTCCTCAAAGAATGTGTTGCCCGAATGTTAGCAGTTCCATGGTGTATGTCTCCTACGGAGTACTTATTGCAACAAACGTGCGTTAAATAACATTTTTGTACACTTTGTACACAAAATAGGGTGGCAGATTAAGCGGTATAAAATCCGTTTCAAAGTTGCCGAAAACTTCCATTACCGGCTTTTTCAAGTGACCGCTGGTTTGATAGGCCAAAAACAGCCCGCCATCTTTGAGTATCGATTTGGTTGCCTCAAGAACTACTTTTTTTCGCTCTTTATCGAGGAATGAAAAAGGGATGCCGGAAAGAACGTAGTCTACATTTCCTACAAGAGAGGGCTCAAGAACGGCTTGTACATCGCCGGCGCGGATGTTAAAAATGTCAACCCGCGGATCAACAATAGTTTCTCTGAGATGAGTGTAGAAATCTTCATTAAGCTCAATGAGAATAAGCTTTGAGCCAGGTGTCATCTTATCAAGAAGGTATCGCGAGAAAACACCATCGCCCGGCCCATACTCCACCAGAGTGATATCTCTGCTAAAATCGATATTTGTGCACACTTTTTTTACACAGTGCTGGGATGTGGGAGTTACAGAAGCAACATCTTTGTCTTTAATAAAGGTCTTTAAAAAATCAATCTTACTCATCGGTAATGCCTGTTCAAAGTTCTTTTTCTAATTTAGCAATTTGATCTCTAATTCTTGCAGCTTCTTCGAATTCCATATTTTTTGCAGCGTGTACCATCGAGTCGCGTAGATAATCGAGAAATTTATCTTTGCTTTCGAATGTAACTTCTTTCATTGCAGGGCTGGCTTTATACTGAATTCCTTCATCAGCAACTTTCACTACTTCCAGATAATCACGTTCATCTTTTTTGCCGGTATCGAGCGTAAAATCCTGTGTGGAGATCAGAGATGGATCAACCAGCGGCTTTAGCTCTTTTACAATTGTTTTGGGTGTAATACCGTGTTTCTCATTGTACTCTTTCTGTAATTTACGGCGTCTGTCTGTCTCATCAATCACTTTTTTCATGCTGTTTGTAATTTTATCAGCATAGAGAATAGCGCGTCCGTCAACATTTCGGGCAGCACGGCCAACAATTTGAAACAGAGAGGTTTCTGATCGTAAAAAGCCCTCTTTATCCGCATCAAGAATGGCAACGAGGCTCAGCTCGGGGATATCAATACCCTCGCGCAGCAGGTTGATACCTACCAGTACATTGAAATCGCCACGTCTGAACTTGTAAAGCACTTCAACCCGCTGCATGGCATCGAGCTCACTGTGCATGTATGCTGCGCTAATACCCAGATTTTTCAGGTATTCGCTCAGCTCCTCACTCAGCCGTTTTGTAAGTGTGATACAGAGAACCCGCTCATTTTTCGCGGCCCGTACCCGTATCTCTTCCAGCAGATCATCCACCTGGGTATCGAGCGGACGAACTTCAATTTCGGGCTCCATCAGGCCGGTTGGCCGTATGATCTGTTCCACGTAAATACCACCTGATTTTTCAAGCTCGTAGTCGCTTGGTGTGGCACTTACAAAAATCACCTGGTTAAACATGGTTTCCCACTCTTCGAATGTAAGCGGGCGGTTGTCGAGCGCGGATGGCAGCCTGAAGCCGTGCTCAACAAGCTCAATTTTTCGGGAGCGGTCGCCGCCATACATGGCACCTATCTGGGGAACCGTTTGATGGCTCTCATCCACAACGAGCATATAATCTTTGGGGAAGTAATCCATCAGGCAGTATGGGCGTTCTCCGGGCTTACGCGCGCTGAGATATCGCGAGTAGTTTTCAATTCCGGAGCAGTACCCGATCTCCTGCATCATTTCGATATCAAAAAGAGTGCGCTGCTCCAGGCGTTTTGCTTCCAGGAATTTCTCCTCATTCTTCAGTACTTCCACACGCCAGTACATCTCATCACGAATCTGTTCGATGGATTGATCAAGCCGCCCCTTTGTGGTTACATAATGCGATGCCGGATAGATCCTGAATTCATCAACTTCATCGATGATATTTCCGGAATCTACATCAAAAATTTCAAGTTTCTCGATCTCATCACCCCAGAAGGAAATACGAAGCCCCTCTTCTGAATAGGCAGGATAGACATCCACCACGTCGCCACGAACACGAAATGTGCCTCGTTTAAAGTCCAGGTCGTTGCGGTTGTAGTGAAGATCAACCAGATCATACAAAAGGGTATTTCGTGGAATCTCCTGCTCAACGTTCAGCTGGATGATTAACTGCTCATACTCTGAAGGCGAACCGATACCATAGATACAGCTTACAGATGAGACGATGATCACATCGCGCCTGCCGGAAAGCAGCGAACTGGTAGCCCTGAGGCGCAACCGTTGGATTTCCTCGTTGATGGAGAGATCTTTTTCGATGTATTTATCCTGCGCAGAGATGTACGCTTCGGGCTGATAGTAATCGTAGTATGATATGAAAAATTCAACCCGGTTTTCAGGAAAAAAATCACTCAGCTCCCTGTAGAGCTGGGCAGCGAGTGTTTTATTGTGGCTCATTACGAGCGTTGGTTTCTGTACATTTTCTATAACACCGGCCACGGTTCGGGTTTTACCCGATCCTGTAATACCGAGAAGTGTCTGAAATTTATCATTCTGCTTAATTCCCTCCGTTAATTCACGAATGGCATTTGGCTGATCGCCGGCAGGCTCCCAGGGGGAATGCAGTTTAAATTGTGACATGCGCAGTACTAAAACTTCTCATTTTAACCATAACTATCAAAGATAAAACAATAACGGGTGGGAATCATTTCTTTAGGGTGGGGGAATTATCTTCAAGAGCAGTTTTTTTGAAAACCTCACTCAAGCGCAAACCTATCCAAAAAGGATGTGATTGCATCCATCAAATCTTGCTGATTTTCAAGAAATGGCATATGCGCAGTATCAGCCGGCCAAAGCATCATGTTTGGAAAATGCACGCTTTGGTAGTGTTCCGGACCGATCATCCAATCGCGGGTGCCATAATAGAAAAGCACGGGCATGCTGAGAGTTGCAGAAACCAGCCTGAAATCATTGATATACTCATCGTATTGGTCAAAAAAATTACTGAAATCGGGGTTCCAGTTTTCAATGTCCCGGTATGTGAGGTTCATGGTGTCAAGACTTTCGCGATGGCTATAACCCATTTTCCACATCAGATCACGTTCATTCAGGTCACTTATGAGTGCTCCCCAGCGGTCGAATAGTGGTTCTGATTCATCAAGGCATGGTAGTGGTTCGGGAATATCCAAAAGTTCTGATGCTTTTGGGCACCAGCTTGAGCGAAAAGAGTATGCCATGTCGAGTGAACCGTTAATGATCATCATACCGAGAATCACATCAGCATGGTGGCTTGTATACGCTGTTTGGAGAATGCCGCCAAATGAGTGTCCCATCGTGAGCCATGCGTCGATTTCAAGTGCCAACTTTACCTCCTCAAAATCCTTGATAAACCGATCCAGTGAAAAGTCGCCGCCGGCCGGGCTGCCTGATCTGCCCACACCGCGCTGATCGAGGTATATCATTCGAAAATGTTCTTCAAGAAGATCGCCCATGAATACTTCCATCCAGTAACTGCCGCTGCCGGGCCCGCCGTGCAGATAGAGGACAGGGATTCCGCTTCCACGAATGGAAACATGGAGTTCAACTCCGTCAGAGGTTGTGATTTTGGCTTCTTCTGAGGAGATTTGAGTGGGATGTATTGCTAACAAGAGAATGATTAAAAATGCGGGAATAAACATAGATCTTCTCCAAAAGTTGATTCTGATGTATACGTTTGTATACGGAGGGAGTTGGAGTTAGATACAGGTGGCGGGAGAAATGTGACAATAAAAACCCCCACCTGTAAGGGTAATTCATAATTTTTCTTTACCGGTGGGGGTCGTTGAATTAGTTTTTAAAAAAAATTACGCTGCAAGTACTTTTGATACAGCTTCAGCGGCTTCTTTCAGAAGAACGGCAGAGATCACATTAAGATCGCTGTTGTCGATAATCTCCTTTGCCTCTTCGGCATTGGTACCCTGCAGGCGTACGATAATTGGAACACCTTCTACTTTTTTGGCAATTTCAGGATCTTTAATGGCCTCAATAACACCATTGGCAACACGATCGCAGCGCACAATTCCGCCAAAAATGTTGATGAGAATCGCTTTTACGCTTTCATCTTCAAGGATAATACGGAAGCCGTTTTTCACAGTCTCAACGTTAGCACCACCTCCCACATCGAGGAAGTTGGCAGGCTCACCACCTGAGAGTTTAATGATATCCATCGTGGCCATAGCCAGACCTGCACCGTTCACCATACAGCCTACGTTACCATCAAGCTTGATGTAGTTCAGGTCGAATTTGGATGCTTCCAGTTCAATCGGGTTTTCTTCAGCGGTATCGCGCAGTTCGGCAATATCTTTGTGACGATACATAGCATTTCCGTCGAAGGTAACTTTCGCATCCAGCGCAAGCACATCGCCACCGGGGGTAAGTACAAGCGGATTGATTTCAACCATATCCGCATCTTTCTCAACATAGAAATTGTAGAGGGATATGATAAATTTCACCGCTTTTTTGAAAGCATCGCCTTCGAACCCGAGTGCAAATGCGAGACGACGTGCCTGATTTGGCTGGAGTTCCATACCCGGCTCCACCCACTCCTTCACAATTTTTTCGGGAGTTTCTTCGGCTACCTGTTCAATCTCTACACCACCTTCGGTAGATACCATAATTACATTCTTGCTTACAGCACGGTCGAGCAAAATTCCCAGATAGAACTCTTTTTCAATATCCACACCATCAGTTACATAAATAGTTTTAACTTCCTGGCCTTCGTCACCGGTCTGGATGGTAACGAGCGTATCGCCAAGGAGTGACTCAGCCGCTTCGCGAACTTCATCAATGCTGCGGCAGAGAATTACGCCTTTCGCATTATTCTTTTTGGTGCGGCCTTTTCCTCGACCACCGGCATGAATCTGTGCTTTCACAACAAACAGTGAGGTTCCGTTTGCCTTCATCTCTTCAGCAGCTTTTACTGCCTCGTCAACAGAGGACGTGGCAACACCTTCAGGTACGGCAATTCCGTAATTTTTAAAAAGCTCCTTCGCTTGATATTCGTGTATTTTCATGGATAAATCAGTTTTTCAGTCAGTTTTTTATTTCGGGTAATAATACCCAAATCGGCAGGCAAATAAAAGCAATCTGATTTTCTATTGTAAGGAATTGCCGTTTTTCTGCTCATACTATAAAAGAGACAATATTGAAGAAACGGAGATTTTATGAGACCGAGGAAAACAAGAAAACAGAAAGAGCTTATTTATGCAGAGCTGCGCGTAGCAGGTGATGTATGCCTGTTCCTGAAGCCTCAGATAATGGCGAAAATTATCAGCGGGCTACAGTGGTGCTGCGATAAACGCGGGCTGCGTATTTACGAATACTGCATTTTGCCCGACAGAGTTCTGCTGCTCGCCAACACGGCGTGGGGCAGTGTGGCTGAGGTGATTGAAGCGTACAAAGATTTCAGCTCGAAAGCGGTGATGTTGATTTTGCGGCGTGGTAGTTCAAATGGAAAACAATCGTGGATCTTCTCCGTGTTTCAGGAGCACGGGCCAACAGGCAAGGCAGAGGGAATACACATTTGGGAAGAGGAGACACTGATGCAGTCTCTCTTTAAGCAGGATGATATTGATCAGCTATCCACAAGTATGAAAAACAGGCCGGTAAAACTTGGGCTGGTTAAAAAGGCGGAGCACTATCTTAACAGCAGTGCCCATCCTGCAAATCCACTTGGAGGGTGGATAGTTGAAGCTACCGATCCGTGGAGTTGAGATTTCAAACGTAGATGCCCGGTTTTCATCATTAGATCCCAATTTCTTAATTGAAGTTTATTGGTGAATAATCCGGTATAAGCACGGAAAACGCTGAATATTCCGTGTTTCCGTGGCAATAATGCAATTTTTTAGACTGCATTTTTTGTTGATTTATAATTTTCATGCGGCCATTTAAGAGGGAGCTGTCTTTCGTTTCAAATCAATATGCCCACAAGAATTTCTGTAGAGCTATTATTCCACCGGCTTATTTAGGGCGGCTCGATTCAGTTCCTGAACTTAGATTTAAAGTGACCAAATTTTACAATTCTCATCAATCCACATAGACATTTTTCCCAACGTACCAGCCAGATAGCATCTTCAAAAGAGCGATAACAATCAGGAGCAAAATGGGATAAAGCCACGCATTGGTCAGGTCATAAAGTGCACCAAAAAGAACCGGGCCTGTTGCGGCAAATGTGTACCCCACAGATTGCGACATCCCCGATAGTTCATTTGCGCTGTCAGTAGTGCGGGTGCGGAGGATAATCACCAGAAGCGCCAGGCCAAAACTGCCGCCAAGGCAAAAACCCATGGTCGACACCCACAAGCCGGTGTAGGCAACCGTGGGAATCATAAGGCCGGCAAGGCTGATCAGCTCAAAAAAAACAAGCAGGAAAATCGGGAATACCTGGCTGCTTCGTTTTGCACACCAGGCCGGGATAATAAATGTGCTGATGATACCCACACCCTGCATTAAGGCGAGCATCCATCCGGCTTCAGAGGCACTCATTCCGCGATCAGCCAGTAACTCCGGTAGCCATGTTATTAATGTATAGAATGTGAATGACTGAAAGCCCATAAAGAGGGAAACCATCCATGCCAGTTTTGACCTGCCAAGTTGCCGGAGGGATTCCCGGAAACCTTTTCTTGTGACAACAGGCAGATTGGCATTGAGCTGAGGAAGCCAGGCCAGAAGGGCCACGAAACTCAGAATAGCCCAGATACCGAGTGCCCATCGCCAGCCAAACCCTGCCGATTCTGACAAAGGAATACTTACCCCTGATGCAATTGCAGCGCCCAAACCAAATGTGGCGGAATAGATTCCCGTGATCACACCGACCCTGGCAGGGAATTCCCGTTTTACGATACCGGGCATCAACACATTACCAAGTGCAATGCCAATGCCAAGCAGGCCTGTACCTATAAAAAGGATAAGGTGTGAGGGAACCACCCGCATCAAACTACCCGCGGTAAGCAGTATCAGGGCGAGTGCCATTGTGCCTTCAGTGCCAAACTTGCGTGTAAACAGGGCGGTTAGTACCGAGAAAATTCCGAATGCAAGTACAGGCAATGTCGTTAACATGCCCAGTGCTGAGCTGGAAAGGCCGGTGTCAAGACGTATTTCACCGATCAGCGGCCCAACACCTGTAATTGCCGGACGCAGATTCAGCGAGATAAGAATGATTACGAATAAGAGCAGCAGTTTTCGGCGCTGTTCGTCCGGCATTTGATTGTTTGTTTGGTTTACATTAAAGTAAGAAGAAATATTCTCTAAGGGAGTAGGCAGGGAGTAAGTTGTATAAGATCATTATCAGTTTGGAAAGCAATTCCTGTTGTGTAGAAGTGACTTTGGATATTAGTATTAAGTTTAAAAACTCAGATAATGTTCAAATTCTCATTATTAAACACATTGCAGTAATTTAAAGCTCAAAGCACATGCTTTGAATTAGATTTTTTGTAAAATTTTAGGTATCTAAAAGTCTGCTTATGAATAAGTTGCATATCACAATACGAATCCTTCCGGTATTTCTTTTTTATGGCTGTGGAGGCGGAACTTCTGATACCGATCAGCACGGTGCTCAAATTATCTTTTCCGATCCGGACATTAGATGTGATATGAACCTGTCTCCCGATCATCAACTTATGGTTGTTCCGGTTATAACCATGACGCATGATGATGACGGACGACCCATAAAGAGTATTGATCGACCGTTGCTGATCAGAGTACCGTCAGGAGAAGTGATTGATGTTATAACAAGTCCCGAGGTTGAGGCTATTGCAGTAGAAGGATTTATACCAACCGGCACAGGCTGTTTCAGTGAAGACTCACAGAGGCTTTATTTTATGAGCATGCGAAGTGCCGGGGTCAGGCAATTTGAGAGAGTGAGATTTGTTGCAGACCTGTCTGCTGAACAACCAACCTTCCGGATTGTGGAGGAAGCTGATTGCCTGCAAAGCGGACCGAATATTCCTGCTAATGTTCGAGTTAACAGATTGTCAGATAAAGAAATACATATTCTAAGTACAGATGGTACACTTCTCGGTAAACACACGCCACGCGGCAGATTAAATCCCCGGGTTTCGGTATCGGATACAGACGTAGAATATGGTTACAGCTCCTTCAGGCAGCATCCGGAGAAAGATTTACTGGCCTACAGTGTTAGTGAAAGCAGCGTTACAGGCTTTTCTGCACCGGGAGGGTCCTATTTTGTTCGAACAGCACCACCATACATGCGTGAACCTTTTTTTCTTGGCTCAATAGTCTATGAAATGGTTTGGGCAGATGATGGGTCACTTTACGGCTGTTCATCGCATAGCGAGCACAAAAGAACGATTGTAAGATGGCCGCCCGAACTGTTTAGCATGTAAATTTTAGGGTGGGATATTTCTGTAATTTAATTGCCAGTCTGCAAAGTGCTCAAATGGCCATACCCTTCGGCTCTAACTGACGATATTTTACAGAGCATCTCTAGCAGCAGGTACTAAGATTCGTGCTCCTTCTTCTTTCAATTGTTTTACACCACCTCAACCCTTAATTTTAAAAAAAAATCACCCTGAGGTACTTTTTTGGAACAAGCCAAAATAATGACGGAAGAGGATCTGAATCGCACCTATCTGCGATTTGCCCATCAATTCCTTGAACCGTACGAAGATCCCGCCGAACCTGTGATTATCGGTATGCAAACCCGAGGGGTGTATATGGGGCGGCGAATCGTGAAGATTATCGAGCAAAAGCTACAGGTAACCCCCGATTTTGGCGTGCTTGATGTAACCTTCTACCGGGATGATTTTCGCACAAAACTTAAAATGCCCGAAGTAAAGGTTACCGAAATCCCCTTCGACCTGTTCAACCGCGATGTGATTCTGGTTGATGATGTTCTCTATACTGGACGAACCGTACGCTCGGCCATGGATGCGCTGATGGCATACGGCAGGCCAAGGAGCATCCGGTTTTGTTGTATGATTGACCGCGGGCACAGGGAACTCCCGGTTAGTGCTGATTATGTGGGGCAGTTTATAGCCACCCATGCCGACGAAGAAGTGCTGGTAAAGGTGAAAGAGCTTGACGGAGAAGATGCCGTTTACGTTTTAAAAACATGGAAGGAGTGATGGTTACAAACACGCAGGCAAATGTATATGAATTTAAGCAAAAACATCTGCTTGGCCTGTCCAATTACTCACCCGAAGATATTCTTTTTGTTCTCGATCAGGCCAAAACATTTCGTGAAGTATTGGAACGCCCTGTACCGAAAGTGCCCACTCTGCGCGATAAAACCATTGTAAACCTTTTCTACGAAAACAGTACACGCACCCGCCTCTCATTCGAGCTTGCCCAAAAGCGAATGGGTGCCGATGTGGTGAACTTTTCTGCGAGCCAGTCGAGTACACGGAAAGGGGAATCGCTGAAGGATACCATTCGCAACATCAGTTCCATGAAAATTGATATGGTGGTGGTAAGGCACGAGAGTCCGGGTGTGCCTCACTTTTTAACGCGCTGTGTGGAAGCATCCATCATAAATGCGGGTGATGGTGCCCATGAACATCCCACTCAGGCACTGCTCGATATGTTTACCATTCAGCAGATTCATCCGGATTTTCACGGTAAAAAAGTGGCCATTATAGGGGATATAAGCCACAGCCGCGTGGTGCGATCAAATATAATCGGCCTTCTGAAGGTTGGGGCTCATGTTACAATCTGCGGGCCAAAATCTTTGATGCCTGTAAATGTGGAAACACTTGGCGCAAATGTATCCTACAATCTGGATGAAACACTCGCATGGTGCGATGTTGCCATGGCTCTGCGTATTCAGATGGAACGGATTGGCGGAACAACAGATCTTTTTCCGAGCCTTCGGGAGTATCATGAACTATTTGGCATAAAAATGGCTCACCTTGAGAAGTATCCCGATTTTATGATTATGCACCCCGGGCCAATCAACCGCGGTGTGGAGATGGAGAGCGATGTTGCAGATAGTGGCAGGGCGCACATTTTGAACCAGGTTACGAATGGGCTTGCTGTACGGATGGCCATTCTGTATCTGCTAAGCGGCGGTACGCGTGTCTGATGATTTAACTTCTTTCGTTAATAAGAAATCAGCGCAATGTTTTCCCATAACGGGTTAAAACAATACCCAGAATTACCACTGCTGAACCGGCATATTGCAGCATTTCCAGGCTCTCTCCAAGCAGAACAATGCCAAACACCAGCCCAAGAACAGGTACAAGGTTCTGGTAGGTTGCCGTACGAACCGCCCCAACATTCATAATGCCGTTGTTCCAGATGATGTATGCAAGGCCGATGGCCAGCAGGCCGCTGTAAAAAACTCCCCCCCATGCAGCGTATGATACACTTTGCCATTCGGTTTGGCCTGCAAAAGGGATGGCAATCAGCGTAAGTGAAATGGCGCCAATGGTTGTCATAATTGCGGAAAATTGCAGTGGTGAATATTGGGTAAGGAAGCTTTTCGAGTATATGGTAAACAGCGCCCAGACTACTGCAGCGATAAGTATCAGCAGATCTCCCAGAAAATATTCCGAACCGAAAGAGATGGGATTTTTCCCAAATACCATAATTGCTGCAACTCCGGCAAATGCAAAAACAACACCGGCTATTTTGATTCGGTTAAGAAACTCGAAAGACAAAAGATGCGAAAACAGAGCTACCCATATCGGAATGGTGCCAAGAAGCACGGCGGCATTTGCGGCAAGTGTAAAATCTATCCCGATGATAAAAAGCAGCTGGTAGAGAACGTTACCCAGCAACCCGATTACAATAATTCGTTTCCAGTCGCTTCGCTGAATACTGAACCAGGCACCTCTCTGCGCTATAACAATCCACATAAATGCTGTTGCAAGAAGAAAACGAAGTGCATTGAATGAGTAGGGATCAATCTCAGACAGACTCGCTTTGATTACCGTGAAATTGAGAGCCCAGACTACCGCGATGCCGAGCAGTGAAAGGTCGGCAATCAGGTTTTTCTTTTTTTGATTCATGCATGCATTTTTGAAAGGCTCTGTGTAAAATTAAAATAACCTGAGTTCGACATAAGCTCCTTGAATTTGGTAACGAAAAAGACCTCCCTTTTTTAAGGAGGGGCTCATCTTTATACTGCGAAGCGATTTAGGGGTGGTTGAAAAAGCCCAATGAGCTGATTTCTCAAATTGTATCCATAAACAAAGAACTGTAACCACCCCCGACCCTATCCGACTTAGGCGGGAAGAGAGTTTCTTGTTCTGTATTCTTATCTCGAACTCACGCTAAAATCTAGAAATTACATCAACTAAGGTGCACTTGGACCGAGGATTACTGCATTCAGAAAAAGCCTGTCTGCACCGCGCCAGTAGCCGCGAAAATTAACATCCTCAGCGAATGCAATTATTCTGCCAGAGCCAACTCTCTCTTCATATAAAAACACAGTTCCCGGCAGGCGTTCTTTATTTTCATCCCATAAATGGCCCGAAATAAGAAACTCATCACTACTGTTAACGGCTACCGGTGTTCTTCGGTCAGGAGAGGGTGGCCCGCCTGCATTTCTAAACAGCCGGTTTGAATTTATGAGCAGCGGAAGGGGATAATCGTACCCGGAAACAAGCCACTCATTCATATCAAATTCTGCCTGAACAAAAGCTCCCGGTGCAATTACCCGCTGCGCATCACTGTTTTCATCATAGTCGTACCAGGTTGTGAGATTACCCAACCCGAGGTTTTGCGTAACAAATGCAGAAGCTGAGCCCAGGCTCACAAGCGTACCACCGTCACGAACCCAGCGCTTGATTCGCTCCATACCAGCTTCGCCAAGATATCTCTCCATTTCACTGCTGTTCTGCACCTCGGGGATGATCAACACATCAAACCGCTCCATTGGTGTTGAGGCAATATTGGTGGTATTAATAACGGTGTGCGGTATTTCATAAACCCGATCCAGTGTGTGCCATGCCCAGCCAAATGAGTATGCATCCAGCGGGTAGTTTGCCAGTAGTGCTATGGAAGGTTTATCGATTCTGTTACCCTCTACGCTGCCAAGAGGCGGGAAGCCCACATCAACGCGGCCACTGTTAACAGCATCAATCTCAAGATCAAACCGTTGGGATAAATTAGTCAGAATATCGTGTACCTCCCGGTTTCTGCCATCCGTCCGTACCACCACTGTGCCTGAAGAGTACCCTTTCCCATCAATTTGAGTGAATTTGTAGAGTATATGCAGCCGTATTCCATTTTCACGCAGCAGATGGATAGTGGAAAGTGCAGCAGCCTGATTCCCGTTAATCAAATAGGCGTATTCGGCAACAGATTCTGTCATGCCTCCGGGATTTCTGACCGGTTCACTAACGCGCTCAGCAGAAACCGTGCGATTATCCGATGTGCTGAAACCCTGCAGGTTATACATCAGCGGGAGTGACCACGACGTGATGTCATAAAATCTTGGATTTTCTCCGCGATCAATGCGTTGGCGTGCTTCGAGAAGAAAGTCTTCCGGGATTTCAATATGCGATTCAAGCAATTTTCTGATAAAAGCCATTCTTGGCTGGGATGCCTCAACAATGTAGCTGCCAGGGTCAAAAGTCAGCGAACCCACACTATTGCCTTTTCGATCGGATACATTTCTAAGCGTAACTTCTGATGTAAGCTTGTACACCTCAATGCCGCTTCTCTTCAGAAGGTTTACAACTTCTGCAACGAGATGAGGGTCGCCCTGTTGGGTAATGATATAGCGTACGTTGCCCGAAGCGCCTTGCTCGAGGGCGTTACGGTTGGCTTCGTAGTAATCATTAAGCAAATCTGTGCGCCGATAAGAAGAGAGGCCAATCATTGCCCGCAGGGCCGTGTATTGCTGAAAAGCGGCACGCTCCAGTGTGCGTATGGTACCGTCAGAGAGTTGCCACGCAAACCCACGGGAGGAGCCCTGTTCGTAAAGCATGCCAACGGCGCCCTGGTAGCTCATATATGAGGTGAAGTAAGCCGGGTAGAAAAAATTAAAAATTTCGCGTTTGGTGTACTCTACATGCTCACGGTCAAAGGCTTCGGCATGTGCGCGGCCATACTTTTCGAACCACGTTGTGCTGTATTCGGGGAAGAAAGGTGAGAACGGACCGGTTGGCGGATCAACATAAAATTCCCTTTCGGCACCCATTTCATGAGCATCCACACCGGCTTGAGGCCTCCATTCCTGCAAAATAGCAGCCCGGTTCCTGGTTTCGGGGTGAGTGTGCGCAAACCAGTCACGGTTCAGGTCAAAATAGTAGTGGCTTGTGCGGTATTTGCGTCCGTCCCATCCTGTAAAATCGTTCGACCAATCTGCTATATCAGGATTGGCGTTACGCCCGCGATGCCGGTGGTTAAATTGTGCAAATGCATCACGGCCATCTGAATTGATTACAGGATCGGCAATGATCACCGTGTTTTGTAATTCGGCAATTGTTTCGGGATCGTTTGCTGTAGTGTAGTGCTCAATCATCATCAGTACACCCTCAGTTCCGGAGAGCTCAAAACCGTGAATAGAGCCGGCAAGGTAGAGAATGGCCGGTTGGTTTTTTATGATTGCGGCGGCTTCATCCCGGCTTGTGATCCGCGGATCATTCAGGCGCTGTGCATTTTCCCTGATCTCATCAATTCGCGCATGATTTTCCGGCGATGTAATGATGGCAGCCATCTGCCTTCGGTGATCTATTGTAGTGCCAATTTCGATTAGGGTTACTCTGTTTGATACTACTTCCAGATAGTTCAGATAATCAAGAATTTGATGGCTTTGTGTAATACGCTCTCCAAAATTATGGCCCACAATTTCTTCGAAGGGCTTTACCTGAGAAAAGGCAGTAGCTGGCAAAAGTAGAATAAGATATGTGATAGCAAAAAAGCGGAA
Source organism: Balneolaceae bacterium (assembly GCA_007693395.1). GTDB lineage: Bacteria > Bacteroidota > Rhodothermia > Balneolales > Balneolaceae > Rhodohalobacter. The sequence goes on from REDS01000093.1 coordinate 28,092, forward strand.
AAAACAGGGAGGCATAGCGGCGTTTTTTTTGGTTATTGAATGAAAATAACAGTGACTTTGAATAAAGCGCCAATAAATACTTACAAATAACATTTAAATGCAATCACCGTTTCGAATTTGTATATTTAGCGCTGCCTGAATTATAGCATTTCAACAATTTTTTACATGAATAACATCCGCAATTTTTGCATCATTGCCCATATCGATCACGGGAAATCTACGCTGGCTGATAGATTGCTCGAACGCACCGGGGCCATCAGCGAGAGGGAGATGCAGGCGCAGATTCTTGACAGCATGGATCTTGAGAGGGAACGTGGTATCACCATCAAAAGCCATGCTATTCGGATGGAATACATCAGGCCAAACAAAGAGAAGTATATTTACAATCTGATCGATACACCCGGCCATGTTGATTTTGCCTACGAAGTGTCCCGGGCACTAAAAGCGTGCGAAGGTGCACTGCTGATTGTGGATGCTGCCCAGGGTATTGAAGCGCAAACCATTTCCAACCTCTATCAGGCTATCGAACAGAATCTTGAGATTATTCCGGTTCTCAACAAAATAGACCTTCCCGGAGCTGATCCTGAGGGTGTTGGCCAGCAAATAGTTGATCTGATTGGCTGCGATCCCGATGAAATACTACATGTATCCGGCAAAACGGGCGAAGGCGTAAATGAACTTCTTGAAGCTATTGTAGATCGGGTACCCGGACCTGAGCAGAATATTGAAAAACCACTGAAAGCTCTCATTTTCGACTCTATTTTTAACACATACAGAGGCTCTATCGCGTATGTTCGTGTAGTTGAAGGTGTGCTGAAAAAGGGGGATGATATTCTCTTCATGGCCACAAAGAAAGAGTATTCGGCTGAAGAGATTGGCTACCTTCAGATGAAAATGCACCCCACACAAGAGCTGAAGGCCGGAGAAGTTGGCTATGTTATCGGGAGTGTAAAATCCCTGCAGGATGCGAAGGTTGGCGATACAATTACCCACGCCAAAAAGAAAGCAGATAAAGCCATTGAGGGTTACAAAGATGTAAAACCAATGGTTTTCAGTGGAATTTTCCCAACGCAATCGGAAGATTTTGAAGACCTTCGCTCAGCACTGGAAAAGCTTCAGCTGAACGATGCTTCATTAACGTATCAGCCGGAAACCTCAAAGGCATTAGGATTTGGATTCAGGGCCGGTTTTCTTGGGTTGCTCCATATGGAAATTATCCAGGAACGGTTAGACAGGGAATTTAACATCGATATTATCACAACCGTACCCAACGTGCGGTATGAGATTGATACTACCGATAAAAAACGAATTCGGGTGGATAACCCCAGCGAAATGCCCGATGCCGGAAATATTGAAGCTGTATGGGAGCCATTTATCAAAGCGAGTATCATCACTCCGGCCGATTATATAGGGCCAATTATGTCTCTGTGCCAGGAGAGGCGGGGAGTTTATGTAAATCAGCACTTTATGCAAAATAATCGTGTTGAAATAACCTACGAGTTACCCATGGCAGAGGTGGTTTTCGACTTTTATGATAAGCTGAAAAGTGGTACACGTGGTTATGCTTCTCTCGATTATGAATTTATTGAAAACAGAAAAGGCCATTTGGTGCGTTTAGATATTCTGTTAAACGGAGAACCGGTTGATGCGCTCTCAAGCATCTCGCATCGTGATAAAGCGTACTATCAGGGGCGCAAGATTTGTGCCAAGCTGAAGGAACTTATTCCAAGGCAGCAGTTCGAAGTAGCAGTGCAGGCTGCAATCGGCAACCGGGTTATTGCCCGCGATACGATACGAGCTTTACGAAAAGATGTAACTGCAAAATGTTATGGCGGTGACATCACACGAAAACGTAAATTGATTGAGAAACAGAAAGAAGGTAAAAAGCGAATGAAGCAGGTTGGTACTGTAGAAATTCCGCAGGAAGCCTTTCTTGCTGTACTCTCAATGGACGATGAAGATTAGTAACCAAACCCTATATTGCTTCCGATGAAAAAAACAGGATTAACACTTCTCTTTTCATTGATCTGGCTGTCAGCAGCTTTTGCTCAATTCGAAGATCCACAAATTCGTAAGGTAGAATACAACGAACGAACTCAATTTCAGCAGCGCTTTGCCGATATAAACTGGACCGGCCAGGGGCTGTACAATCCAACCACGATCGACAGAATACCAACCATAGAGTTGCGCTCCAGACTGCAGGCTGCATTTGGTAATCCAACCCAAACAATTGGTGATTTAATAAACGCCAATAATTTCCGCCCAGGAAAAGCCATTCAGTTTGAATATTGGTTTATTATTGATGATGAAATGCCGCTGATGATTCTGGATCTTGACGGTCCATTTGAAAACGGACTGGTTTATGTTGGTGCCAGCCGCTTTATTGATATGATGCCACAAGTAAAACGAACACTCAACCGAATGTTGATGGGTGAAGATGGAAATCCTGCGGAATTCTCAGACTACTTCTTCTCTCCGGAACGCGACCAATGGTATATGGTTCAATACAAAGATGGCGAATATACGCGTGAGATGATCAGCAGGCCAAGATTTAATTAACTACAGCAAATACTTTGAAAAAGGAAAAAGGCTCAAAAGAAAACGTATCGGGGAAACGCCGAACCGGCAAAAGTAAGAAAGAGGAAAATAGCGCAAAACACTGGGCACGTGAGTGGCTTGATGCTTTGGTTTGGGCCGCAATTGCTGCCATAATTTTGCGGACATTTTTCTTTGGAGCCTACCGAATTCCAACACCAAGTATGGAAAAAACCCTGATGACGGGTGATTTTCTGATTGTTACCAAACTCGCTTACGGCCCGCGCACCCCAATGACACTGTCCGTACCGTTTACCGATATCTATATGCCGGGAGTAAATTTGCCGTGGTTTCGAATCCCCGGTTATTCTGAAATTAAACGCGATGATATCGTTGTGTTCAACTATCCCATCGATGTGGCACCGGTTTCGGTTAAAACCAACTACATTAAACGCGCGGTGGGTATTCCCGGAGACAGGCTGCGTATTGAAAATAAACGACTCTATGTAAATGGTGAAGAGTCAGAGCGATTTGAAACACTGATGTATAACTATCGGGTAAATGTGCGTGACCGCATTCGCCTGAGCCCCACAAAAGTGCGGGAGGCCGGTGGTTCTATCGTGCAGAGCGGAACCGGTTCACACATTATCAATATGACACCTGAAGTGGCAAACGAAATAGCCGGCTGGGCTGAAATTGAAAGTGTTGGAAAATTTACACTGCCAGAAGATTATGATCTGTTCAGCCGCCGCGGGTTCAATTTTTCGCGCGGATTTAACAATCACGACCATATGGATGAGTTTCAGGTACCCTACAGCGGCATGGAGATTGAGCTCACAGCCGATAACTGGCATCTCTACCAGGATATTTTAGAGCGCTATGAGCGTAGAAGTGTTCAGCGGAACGGTGATGTTTTTATGATAGACGGAGAAGAGACCAACCGCTATACCATTCAAAAAGACTACTACTTTATGATGGGAGACAACCGGGATGACAGTGAGGACAGCCGCTTCTGGGGATTTGTGCCGGATGATCATGTAATCGGAAAAGCCGGAATTATCTATTTCTCATGGGATGGCGAAAACTGGATGCCACGCTTCAACCGAATCCTGAATTTGATTCATTAGGTGTGATTGAGTATCAAGTATTGAGATTGAAATAGCGCAAGCAGCCTGTACTGAGCCTGTCGAAGCATCCCATTTGTTCTACAATAAAGTGAAATCTCACTACTTGCTACTCATTACTCACTACTCCTGATACTCCCCCTCATAAACTCAATCCGGCCGGCGATCTCTTCGCATTTGTTCGGCAGATCGGCCAATTCATTTAAATTGTCCAGAGCCTCTGTGACCCCCAAAATAATAGGGGTGCAAAGTTATTTGGTTTTTAATATTGTACAAGAAGCCAAGCCGCTAAAAACTCTCAAATAAACCAAAAGGTGTAAACAATGAATGATTTATTAAAAGCAGGCCAAGTTTTAGGCCGAGAGGAAATGAAAAATATAATGGCGGGTTCTGGAAATGCGTGCCAGGTGTGTACAGATATAGCTGCGGCGTGCTATCAATATGTTGTTGATACAATAGACCAAGCTGACGATGAGTATTCCCAAACCGTAGAGATATGTAAAAATCAAGCAGATGCTTGTTTATCTATGTGTTAGTGTTGGTGGTTTAAATTGATCAAAAAAAGTTAAAAATGGGTTAAATGAACTTTTTAAAAACGATCTTTGCTCTATCCAAACTGTTCTTCATCTTTTATTTTCTGCTATCCTGTAAAGGTGGAGGGGACATCTCAGTTATTTCAGAAGATCCGTTTATTCGGGAAATCAAGGATAGTACATCAGAATTGAATGTTGAATTAGGAGTTTTTAAGAATATATCCCCCGAGTTGGTACCGATACGGATAATGCCTATTCCGGATAGCGATTTTTTGGTTGTTCTTGATTATGTAACTAAGTCTGTTGTGCTTGTTGATAAAACAGGTATGGAATATTCAAAGGTTGGAGGCCCCGGCCGGGGCCCTGGAGAGTTCAAAGGGATGGGTAGAATCCATATTGGAGCTGACGGACTTTTGTATGTTATGGATTCGTATTTTAGGCGCTATAATATCTTTGAAATTGATGTAGAAAATACGGAGTTACGTTATCACACAACTATAGTGCCGAAGCCCGATTTAAATTTTCGTTTGCAAGAAGCCTATGTAACAGAAAGTGGGCGTTTTGGAGTATTTAACCAAATAACAGATTATCAAACAGGAGAAAATAGTTACTATCTTTACACAATAGATGAAACGTTCAGCCCGATTGAGCGCCTTTTGGAAATGCCCGGAAATGATAAACTAAAGCTGTCGCAAGTTTTTTTTATTAATAATTCGGTTGGCCAATCCACCTATTGGGATCTGGATGGAGAATGGTTTTATTATATTAACTCTCATAGTTCTGTTATCAAAAAATATCATCTCAAAACAGGTAAATTTAAGACCATACAATATTTCGAATTTGGAGATCGAAAAAATAGTTCTTACAACATTACCTCATTAAATGAAATACTGGAACGTTTAATTGAGACAAATCCGCCCGTAGGAGAAGCAATCGAAAACAGCAAAACTCTTCCGCTTTTTGGAGGCTTTATAGTTCAGGATAACCGAATATTGTTTGAAATGTATTATGCCGGTGGTGAAAACAACATTTTTTTGCTTATTGACCAATCATCAGAGAAAGTGTCATTTATGGAAGTACCACCTTTTTTTCGTCGATATGCTATGCAGGGTCATGTTATTTATGGATTAGGTAATACAGGGCTTCATGACAGACAAATAAAATTTTTGAACATATACCAGTAATGGAAAAGGTGCCGGACAAAGAGAAGATTTTTTTATTAAAAACCGAAATAGCGCAAGCAGCC
>REDS01000168.1 GCA_007693395.1 Balneolaceae bacterium
ATTTGGGAGTAATGAGGTTGAGTGATGATCTATGTTCTGTTCTTTACACGTAATTATTGGGCATGTAAAACTTGGGAAGGATAAACCGCTAAGCCCGCCAAGAGGTGCAAAGGGAAATCTTGGCGTTCCTTAGCGTCTTTGCGGTTCAATCATCCGGGCTGAGTTTGAGTTGGGTGTATTGAGGTTGATTGATGATCTATGTTCTGTTCTTTACACGTAATTGTTGGGCATGTCAAAACTTGGGGAGGATTAACCGCAAAGGCCGCCAAGAGGCGCAAAGGGGAAACTGGGCGTATCTTTGCGTCCATAGCGGTTCAATCATCGGGGCTGAGTTTGATCTCAAAGTATTGAGGTTGGTTATGGGTCAGTTTTAAGGTCTAATGGAAGGGCATACCTCAAAAATATAAAATTTTAATGTATGTTAGGATTGAACACTTTATTTAAATATCAATTTGCAGATCCTTCAGAAAAAAGAGATCAGGGGAAAACACTACTATATCAATCCGGCACTGGTGGAGATTCTTTCTTATTAAATTGAAGAGTTTAGAAATTACAAACAGAAGAACTGAGAATGTTTCTGAGCTGAGAGCACTGGATCTATGTCGCAGCAACTTTATCGGTTTAAAATTTCTCCGTTAAAATAATTCTCTGTTTTTCGGTTTATTTATTTCACATTTTCTACCCTCCCAGTAAACTTGCAAGGAAGTAGGTGCTCAGACCGAGGTAGATGGTTACACCGGTAATATCGGTAATGGTTGTAAGTACCGGGCCCGTCATCATTGCGGGATCTCCACCCCAGCGTTTGATTAAAAACGGAAGGGTTCCGCCTACAATACCGGCTACAAGAACATTTGCAGCGAGTGCGGTACCGGCAACGAGACCCAGAGTTGGGCTGCCCTGTACCAGATAGGCAATCACAGAAAAGAGAGCACCCAGTGCGAGGCCGTTGACCAAGCCCACAATCACCTCTTTTTTTGCAGCCCGCCAGTATTCACTCAGGCGAACTTCACCCAGTGCTATACTCCGGATAGAAACTGAAAGTGCCTGTATACCAACATTTCCTCCCATATCGGTAATCATAGGCAGGAAAATGGCAAGGGCAGCAACCGCTTCAATGGTAGCCTCGAATGAGGCGATGACGGCCACGGCACCCAGATTCAGAAATACGTTTCCGGCCATCCAGGGAAGGCGTTTTTTAACAGATCCAAGAGGGGGTGTGTAGAACGATTCATCGGCCGAGGCAGCACCCATCGTCATAAACAAATCAGCCATGTTTTCGGAAAGAATATCGATGGCATCATCCAGCAAAAGAACGCCCACAAGTACATTTTCTTCATTGGTAACTGGCAGCATTTGAAAACGGCGGTTTCGCAGAAGCTGTGCAGCGTGAACGTCAGAATCTTTTGTATGAACAACCACAATATCCTTTGTGGAAATTTCATCAATTGATTTTGACGGGTCTGTTCTTATAAGATCTTTCATAGAAGCAGCACCTTTTGGTTTTCCTGCACCATCAACCACATATACGTATGCCCGGTTTTGAATTTGTGCGGGTGCATCTTTCATGGCATTCAAGGTTTCCCCAACGGTAGTGCTTTCACGCACGGCAATATAGTAGGTGTTCATCACAGAACCGACGGTGCCATTTTCATAGGTCATCAGATTTTTGATGATGTCGCTCGATTCTATATCTATTTTCGAAAACAGATCCGAGACCTCATTCTCATCCAACAAGGCAATGATATCCGCTGCATCATCTACGGGAATGGTGTCGATAAGCCGGGTGGATATTTCAGGTTTCATCAGCCTGTAAAGATCTGCCGCCATTTCCCGCGGAAGTTTGATCAAAATATCTGCCGCATGTTTTTCATCGATCCGCTCCAGAAATGGAACCACTACGTGGTTATCAAGTTCAGTGAGAATCTGTGCGATGCGGCCGGATGATAGGTTTGGAGCAATATCAACAGCTTCACTAACACGATCTTGGATCATGGCGTCATTAAATTTATCGCGATAGGCAATGAGTACATGTGGTTCTAAAATCATTGGAGAAGGATCAATTTTTCAGGTTTAGGAGACGAACTTTCATCATATTTTACGTATTGAAAGCATACTGTCAACCATCTTAAGAAAACAGGTTCAAAAACACTTTTTCAAGTGAAATTTAGTTCTATATGTTTAATCAATTTCTGAAGTAGTACGAATTTATGTTGATAAGGATTTTTTTAACCACACTGATTGCAGCATTTATTCTGCATGATCTTTTTGCGCAGGGGTTCAACAGTTTTAATAATAGAAACCACCCCTATCTGAACTGGCAAGTAGCAGAGACTGAGCATTTTAAAATAATGTATCCATCCCGGCTGGCAGGTATTGAGGCGGAAGCTGCCGCTATTGCCGAAGAGAGTTATGCAGCGCTGTCTGAAAATCTTGGGGTTACATTTTCAAACAAAATTCCCATCTATTTGTCTGATGAGGATGAGATCATTAACGGATTTGCCAACCCGATTGGGAAAGGGTACACCATGATCTGGGTGAGCCTGAATGACGCTCCTGAGCGGTTTACAGGAAACGACAAATGGCTGAGAAAAGTGATTGCTCATGAACTGGGGCACATTTTCCATTTCAAAGCGGTATGGAGTAACATGGGGCTTCTTCAGTGGGGGGTGGGCAATCCGCTGCCGATATTCTGGACAGAAGGAATTGCGCAGTATCAGACCGAAAAGTGGGATTCACAGCGGGGCGATCGCTGGCTTCGTAAGGCAATTTTCGACAGCCGGCCCGGGTTCCGGAGCAATCAATCTATTGAAGATGGCCGGCTGATGTATGCAGTGGGCAATTCGCAGCTGCGCTATTTCACAGAAAAATATGGCGACACAACCCTGGTAAATATGTTGTCTCATCGGGATAGGTTGTTGGGCATATTTGATTACCACGATTTTGAATCGGCTTTCAGCGAAGTGGTGGATGGCGGGTACGAGGCGTTCAATGAAGAGTGGAGAAAGCACATGAATGTCTATTACAACACGCTTGCTTCGCAGATGGAGCGCACCGATTCGCTGAATACAGATCCGTTATCGTTGCCGGGTCAGTTTTACTTTGATATGGCCGTTAGCCCGGGCGACAGCCTGCTTGCTATTCTTTCGCTTCCGTCATTGCAGAGGCCGGTGCGAAGCCTGTTCATCGTAAAAAATGATTCTACCAAACAGAGCCGTAGGGTGGCAGAGGGGGGAATCAACGATGATCTTTCCTGGAGCAGTGATGGAAACTATGTGTACTACTCACGCCTTGTACGAGGCGAACGCTCATCTCTGCTGAATGATATATTTCGCCTCAACATCGCAACAGGAAAGGAGGAGCGGTTAACCCACAGCCGCCGCGCACGATACCCTGTGTCCGGCCCGGATGGGAAAATTGGCTACATCGTAAACCAAAATGGTACCGGCAATCTATTTCTGTATGATCCCGAAACCGGGCTTGATGAGCAGGTAACCGACAATATCGGCGATGTACAGATGATCCATCCTCTCTGGATTGAGACACAGCAGAGCTGGCTTTTTCAGAAATTTGATGAGTTTAACCGCAGAAATATGATTCTGTTTGATCCGGCTACAGGCCGCGAAATTCTTCTCGATCAGTTTGATGTAGATAATAGGAAATTCAGGTTGAGTCCGTCGGGAGATCGTGTGGCCTATACGTCCCTGCGCGATGAGGTGCCGAACGTATTTATCTACGATTTTAATTCGGACCGGGAAAAACGAGTAACAAATCTCTTCACAGGTGGCGAAGTTTTAGGCTGGATTGCAGCGAATGACACCCTTGAAACCGAGAAACTTCTGATTAAAGCAAGTGAAACGAAACTGCGCGATCACGTTTTTTGGGTTGATGCAGACAGGGATTATTATAGCGGCGAAGCTATTGTACCTGAAGCGTATTCAAGCTGGCGGCTGAATAGCCCGCCCAATGTTATTCCTTCTGTGATAGACCCGGATGAGAGCCTCATTCAGGAGAGATATCGCTACCGCTCACTCCGAAATATTACACATGCTGCAACACTGATTTTGCCCTACTACGGCGGGCCTGACGATTGGGGGTTGTTCGGAACTACCGGTTTTGTTGAGCCGCTCGCGAAACATATTTTTGCTGCAACGGGATATGTCTCCTTTGGAGATTTTGATCGCTCCTACGGTATTGCCAGTTATGTGAACAATACGCTCTATCCCACGTTTACAACATCACTCTACAAAATTCCGGGCAGTGCCTTTTTCTATGGAGACCGCTTTCTGGTAGAGGAGATGATTGGGGGCGATATTTCCATGAATCTGCCGATGGATCTGTTTGAGGGGCCATATCGGGGGGGATCAGTTTTTGCGAGGCTGCGCCATGTGCTTGTACGTCCGTTCGATCGTGATCTCTTTTCTGATACGTTTCTTAGTCCGGCGCCGGAGAGTGCCCGCCAGACAGACCTCTCCCTTGGCTTCGGAATTAAAAAACAGCGGCCATGGAGAGATAATCTTATTCATCCGCTTGATGGGTGGGGAGTGCGTGCAATGGTAACAGGTGCGGAGAACGTGCTGGGGTCTGAAGTGCAGTTTGCCACGGCAGATTTGAGTACTTACACGGTTTTGCCATCGATTGGGCTGCAGCGATTCTATCTGTATGGCAGATATCAGCAGCAATGGGGAACCCCGCTGCCGCAAAATTTCATCGGGTTTTCCCGCCTTGATAACATCAGCCTGAGCTTGCCGGGAGAGGTGCCAATCAGCCTGTTTAATGAGGCTGACCGTGTGCGTGGTTATCGTGAATTTGTGGCAGGCAACCGCGTTGCATTTGGAAGCCTCGAGTATAGGATACCATTTTTGCCGACGCTCAATACAACAATACTTGGGCTGATAGAACTGCGAAGCACAGCACTGGCGCTCTTTACCGATGCCGGGGTGGTGTGGAATGCAAGAACCATTGATGGCGAATTTGCAACCGTTCAGCGATGGGGAGCCGGTGCAGAGCTGAAAAATGAACTGCACCTGTTTGGTATTCCAATCAGCCATGCCCTGGGTATAGCGCAACCTGCACAAGAACTCTTCACAGATACAGATCCCGATATTTACTACCGCATCAGAGCGGTGGTACCTTTTTAAGCTGATGCGTAGTGAATGCAATGGCACCGCAGATTTGATGTCTGGAAAAAATGAGCTTGCGAAGCATGGGCTTCGTTTATACAGTTGAAAAACTGCCTTTCCAGAAAAAGCTGGTTAGCATTGCCAGAATGTAGCAAGCCAGGCCGAGGAGAATTACTTGCCCAAAACCAATGGACATCGAAAGCATAATAGCCAGTGGGGCGGAAGTAACTGAAGCAAAACCGTTAATTCCCCAGGCCCATGGGATAAGGCTTGATTTGCCTGTTTCCAGAATCTCCATTCCGCTGGGGAACATCCAGCCCATAAAGAACGAAACGGGCATAAGAAGCAGAACAGTAACTGCGTAGCGAACAGCAATTCCCGACCCAATAACGTAGCTGAGTATAGAATTGGTAAAAAGCAGGAGCAATGCCGTTGTGAATAGAATACCGGCCACAGCAATTCTGATTCTGTGCTGCGCTGTTAATCCCAGCCACTTCTGGGAAATACTACCAAGCCCCGAAAAAATAAGTATGGATGTGAAAATTGCTGAAACACTTACAATCGGGTCACCCAAAAAGCGGATAAAAATCTGGATAAAGGTGATTTCAACAAACATAAATCCGGTACCTATAGCAAAGAAATAGATAAATGTTGGCATTTTATTTTTTGCTGCACGGTAGGTTTTAAGCCGTAATAAGAGTGGTAAAATAATCAGTACCAAAGCTGCAGCAGATAACTGAATAAATGTGATGAGCAGGATGATATAGCCGAGTTCGAGCCGCTGAAACCACTGCTCGCCATAGGTTTCAAGAAATAGACCAAGAGATGCCCATTTGAAGTAATCCTGGAAGTAGGGTATGTTGTCAGTAGGGGCACGTACATTATATGCCCACTGATCGAAAAAACGATCCGCATCACCCGTTAAAATCTCCATAATTGCCTGGTGCAGATAGGAGAATGGCTGGCCATCTTGTCCCTCAATCAGATTCATCTGGTCGATATTTTCAGAGCGGATACCGGGATAATACTCCACATCCATTTGGAGATTCAGGGCTTCGGTACGGAACTGTTCAGCCAGTGAGTGCAATATTTCACGATTGGTGAGAATGGTGTTTGCGGCAAGATAATTTCGGCTTACAAGCAGATGGTTTTCTGCGTTATCATAGCTATGTTTTGAAATGGCATCGGCAAAGAGTGCCGCTATCTTAATATTATCCCTCGGCGGAGATTGTATTCCCCGGGTGATGGATATCATTCCGGTATCGGTTAGCAGTTCGCGGGCCCGGGCGATGGCCTCAGTGGTGAGAAGGTAATCTTCGTTTAACCCTTGCAAACCACCCGATCCGGTTGCGGTTGTTTCGCCTGCCACGAGGTGGATCAGGTCGAATTGCTCGTCTGTTCTGTCCAGGAAAAGCCGCAAATCATCCGTAACCAATTCAACCCGATCGTCAAAAAACACGGATCCCCCTTTTTCCTGCTCCAGATCAGTATAGAGCTGTTGCAGTTGCGGGTTATTCTGAACCACGGTAACAGATCCGGCACCCATCCGTTTGGCGAGCCAAATATTGGCACCCCCTGTTTCGCCAAGTAAAAGCACGCGTGGTTCATCCGGAAGCAGACGGTAAGGAAGCGATTGAGGGGTGAAATCCATGATGGCGGCATCATCCTGATGATCGATGGAGAATAGTGATCCACGAATTTCACCATCAATCAGCAGTGCAAGCTGGCGGGGTGGCAATGTTGTAGCCAGCGGACTGGCAAATAGCGTGTAGTGAAATGTAGGGGATGAGTATAGATCGATCTGTCCGCGAGGCCCAAATCGCTGATCGATCTGGTTTGCATCACCCTGCCGCTCCAGCTGCTGAAAATGTGCGAGGCTTTTGTACGGGTCGATCTGGCGCGGCGGATCAAAAAAGAGAGAGAAAGCGGAGCCAGCAAATCCGAGTATAATTAAAACTACCGCAGGTTTTGACCGGTTGCCGGATGATATGAAAAAGAGAATCATCGCAATAAATACAATCGGTGCAATGACTACGGGCAGTTTGTAAGCCGGAACAAGAAACATAAGCCCGAGTGCCACTATCCCGCCAAGTCCGCTTCCAATCAGGTTTGAGCCATAAAGCTCGGCCACTTCTTTCTTGTAGTACGAAAGCATAAACCCGATTACTGTGCCGCCAAAGAAAAAGGGGATGAAAATAAGCAGGTTGTAGCCAATCAAAAGCCACAGCTGAGCGCTGCTGTACAGCACATATTGCGTATCCAGCGGCAGCGATTGCGCTATGGTGTACGAAACAGGTATTGATACCAAAAACAAGAAGTGAAAAAGGAGGTTCCAAAAAGAAAAGTGCTGTTTCAGCCGGTCGAAAAAGAGGGCGAGAAAAGTACCGCTTGCACCAAAACCGAGCAGAGCAGTGCTTATTACCAGGTAGGAAAAATGGTAATAGTGGCTTACAGCGAGTGCACGCATCAGCATGAGCTGAAGAGCGATAACAGCTATCGAAAAGAAGAAAATAGAAGCAGCGCTCCAGCGGTTGTACTGCACAGAGATAAAGCTTTTTTCTGGCGGCATGGACTATTGCCCCTCAGCAGCTCCGGTCATTGGTACGAACCGAACGGGTAACAACCGTTCGGTGCGTATATTTCCCTCCTCGTCCTTGAGAACACGCATCAAAATTTGTGTCTGGTAAGGGCTGCCAACCGGTATAGCAATGATACCTCCCGGGCTGAGCTGTTCAATGAGTGGCGGCGGCACATGGCCCGCTGCTGCTGTAACGATGATTTTATCAAACGGGGCGTGCTCTTCCCAGCCGTAGTAACCGTCAGCGATTTTTGTTTGAATGGTTTCGTACCCAAGTTCCTCATAGAGCCTGGCGGATCGCTCTCCCAGCGGTTCCACAATCTCAATGGAGTAAACATACGGGGTTAGCTCGGAAAGAACAGCCGCGTGGTAGCCGCTGCCAGTGCCGATTTCAAGAACTTTATCACCGGGTTCAATTTCGAGCATTTCAGCCATAAGAGCCACAATGTACGGCTGTGAGATGGTTTGTCCGTACCCGATAGGAAGCGGGTTGTTTTGATACGCCTGCGCTCTGTTCCCCTCTGGCACAAACAGGTGTCTCGGTACATTGCGCATCGCCTCGATTACTGCCTGATCGGTAATTCCCTGCCCAATGATACCCGTTTCTACAAGGCGGTGGCGTTCCTGCTCCCGTTCACTGCTGCGGGGGCGGTTCCACTCAAGAGTGTCTGCCTGAGCATGAACGGTCTCATCCATCTCTGTGGAAAATAAATAGGCTGGGTTGACTATGTTCGAAGCGTTGCTGATGCTGAATGAAAAAAGTGCAGCAAAGATTAAAATTACACCGGCTGAAAAAGCTCTCATTGTATGCTAAATTTAGATTCTGATTGTTTACTCTTTAACTACTTGAAGTAAAGAATCTTATATGAGTGGGGCAAGCCAATAGACCTGTCGCTAATTGAATTGATTCAAACTCACGTTGATGTATTATTTCAGTAGAATATTATGAACCTGA
>REDS01000169.1 GCA_007693395.1 Balneolaceae bacterium
AAGACTAAAGAAGATTAGTAGCAGAATATTCATTTAGATTATCCAAAGATTAAAGTCATAACATCTATTTGTCCTCATCTAATAAAACAGACAAATTCCCCGCATAATAATTCAAAACAACTGCTTCCGCAAACAAGCGAATGTTTTGTTCCGATTAAAAAACTCATCAGGCCGATAAAAGCTCCGGATAAATGTTTTAATCGGTGTAATTGAATTCTCTATAAGAATAACTGTCAGTGATCAGAAACTTATTCCTGTTAACGTAGATTCAGGTTCAGGCAGGGAAAATCATCTACTGTGTGGTTACCGGCTTATTGCAGTAATAATATCTTTACTGTATAAAAAGATTTATGAATCCAGCCGAGATAATACATCTTCATGTGATAAATAACTCTCCACATCGGTCCACTCTATATCTGGATACCTTTCGTTATCATAATCCTGAAAAACTACCCTCCCCTCCATCATATCTCTCATGTATTGCATTCCCTGCCATGCCGGGTACAGCTCTTGTTTGGATGGAGAGAAAAACCTTGTCACTTTTATAAGAACATTTAAAAGGCCAATTCCACCCGGGCGAAACAGCTTGAACCGTTCACCGGTTATTTTTGTCAAAAGCTCAACAAAATCGTTGCAGCTCAGTCTGTCCCCTGCAATTCTCAAATATCTGGGGGTCTCTCTGTCGAGTGCTGCTTCTGCGGTAAACTCCGCAATATTCAGAGTCGTGGTAAATTCCATTATCTGATCAGGATTTCCCCAGCAAAGTATCTTTTTCTGTTTAAAAAGAATCAGAGGCATATCGGTAGTGAGCAGCTCCATAAAGGGGCCATTAAATATCGTAGTTACTTCTATTGGTTTCCCTTCGAGATAGGTATGAAAATCTCTTCTCCAGTCTAAATTCCTGTTTTGCCCTTCAACCAGGTTTGTAAAATCGATCGAATAATCACTTGGAATAAATCGTTTTACGTTGGCCTCAATTGCTGCATCTGCTACAATTTTTTGCGCATCAATAACGGTTTCTTCCAATCCTGCCAATGCGGATACAACACAACCTGCTCCCTTGCAATGCTTTGCAATTTCAGATCGGCTGGCCATATCAACCCGATGTACTTCAACACCTTTTTCCCGCAGGCCAATAACTTTTTCTTCGTCGGTTTCCATCCGGACAATTGCAGTTACCTCTGCGCCTTTTTTGAGAAGTGCATCTGTAATTTTTCCACCCAGGTTACCGGTTGCGCCAACAAGAACTACTCTTTGCATCATCTTTTTATCTGATTTTTAGTGAGAGAGGCTTTGATTCAGTTACAATGAATCAGATAATTCGGGGAATCATTCATTCCGGATGGTTCATTTCATGCGAATTCATACACCAGATCAATCATCGTGCAAATGAGCCCCTTATGACGCTTTTGCTCCCTTTTTTACGCCGCTCCCCGTTTGTTACGGGCCAGTTTTACCGACTCTTTGCCCACAAGCTCACGCAAGCCTTTCAGCAGTTCGTTGCTTGGTTCCACAACAAACTTTCTCACATTCATTTTAATCGGTTTTTTTGCGTGATCCGATTTAACCAAAAGCCGTACCGGTGTCTCCCCTTTATGAAGGCTGAACAGTGTGGCCATTTGCTGCAGGTCATCGCCCGACAGGCCACTGGTTTCCAGGCGAATGCTCAGCTCGAGCTGTGCCTGAAATTTCTCCCTCAAACTTTCCACCCGCTCCAGGCTGTTTGCAATGATTTTTGGAGCACCATCTTTTTTGGTGATCGCTCCATCCATGAGTAGAATGGTGTCCGGCGCTATCATTCCCTGGTGGCGGTCGTACACATCACTGAAAATGAGCGCTTCTGCACTCCCTTTTAAATCTTCAAGCTGCACAAATGCCATCGGGCGCCCTTTTCTGTCGGTAATTCGCTTAACCGCTGTTATAATACCAATCACTTTAACCGTTTCACGGTCATTGAGTGCAGCAAGCGCCTCTTCCGACAGTGTATGGCTTGCAAAAAGTT
Organism: Balneolaceae bacterium; assembly: GCA_007693395.1. Lineage (GTDB taxonomy): Bacteria > Bacteroidota > Rhodothermia > Balneolales > Balneolaceae > Rhodohalobacter. Next base: position 2,003 of record REDS01000169.1, read on the forward strand.
TTGAATCTTCACGATACCGATCAAGTGGATGGCCACTCAGGTAGAAACCAATCAGTTCACGCTCTTTATTGAGCCGTTCGATATTGCTCCATGGTGGGCACTCTCGTAGTTTTGGCTCGCTGAGTACCCCGCTGCCGCCACCCGATCCCCCAAAAAGGCTAACCTGATTGAGCCGCTCATCTTCCTGTTTTCGGGATGAGTAACTCAGCACATCTTCAATACTTGCCAAAAGTTGTGCCCTGTTTGGGTGCATGGAATCAAATGCGCCCGCCTGGGCAAGACTTTCAATCGTCTTTTTGTTGCATATCCGGGTATCAATACGGGAGGAGAAATCGAAAATACTGCGGAACTCTCCTTTTTCAGTCCGCTCTATTACAATCTGCTCAATCGCCGCAGAGCCCACCCCCTTTATAGCTGAAAGCCCATACTGCACCCTGCCATCTTTGGCGATGAATTTCCCCTCGGCCGAGTTGATATTGGGTGGGTCCACCGAAATGCCGATACGCTGGCACTCCTCAATAAAGAAACTCACTTTTTTGATATCGCCCATGTTGTGGCTCAGCACGGCTGCCATGTATTCTGCCGTGTAGTTGGCTTTAAAGTACATGGTTTGATAGGCCACTACAGAATAGGCTGCCGAGTGCGACTTGTTAAATCCGTACCCGGCAAACATTGCCATTTTATCAAATACAGCTTTGGCGGTTTTTTCATCGTACCCCTTTTCGGTGGCCTGACGAACAAATTTTTCCTCTTCAGGCGGCAGCAGTTCCGGCTGTTTTTTACCCATTATTCGCCGGAGAACATCCGCTTCTCCAAGCGAGTAACCACCCATTTTCTGAGCCACAATCATGATCTGCTCCTGGTAGATCATAATCCCGTAGGTGGGCTCGAGAACATCCCGGAGATCATCATGATCGTAAACCACCTCCTCTTCGCCATGTTTACGGCGAATATAATCGGGGATAAACTGCATCGGTCCAGGCCGATAGAGCGCATTCATCGCAATCAAATCGTTGATCCCTGTTGGCTTGAGCTGCTTCAGGTACTTGCGCATTCCGTCCGATTCAAACTGGAAAATTCCCACCGTTGCGCCCTTTTTAAACATCTCGTATGTGGGCTCATCATCCAGGGGTATATCATCAAGATTGTACTCTTTCCCATGATTCTCTTTCACATACCCGATTGCCGTTTTCAGGATGGAGAGCGTCTTGAGGCCAAGAAAATCCATCTTCAGCATTCCGGCATCTTCAATCACTTTGCCATCGAACTGGGTAACATAGAGATCGGCATCTTTAGCCGTGCATACGGGGATGTAATTGGTAAGCTTATCCGGTGCAATAATCACTCCGGCAGCGTGAATTCCTGTATTTCGAACCGATCCTTCCAGTGTCTCGGCCATCTGCAGGGTGCGGCCTTCAAGCGAGTCGGACTCTTTGATCTCTTTCAGCTCTTTTACACCTTTGATGGCATCTTCCAGGGAGATCCCGATGGTATCAGGAATCAGTTTTGCGATTCGGTCGGCATCGGGCAGGGGGAGATCGAGCACCCGGGCAACATCGCGCACTGATGATTTTGCCGCCATGGTTCCGAACGTGATAATATGCGCAACCTGATCTTTGCCATATTTATCCACCACGTAATCGATTACCCGCTGGCGTCCGTCATCATCAAAGTCGATATCAATATCGGGCATGGATACCCGTTCCGGATTCAGAAATCGCTCAAAAAGAAGATCATATTCAAGCGGATCGATGTTTGTGATTCCCGTACAATAAGCCACCACCGAGCCCGCGGCCGAGCCCCGCCCCGGCCCTACATACACATTCATCTCTTTCGCAGCGGTAATAAAATCCTGGACAATCAAAAAGTAGCCCGCAAAACCCATTGTTTTGATGATGTTCAGCTCGAGATCGATCCGGTCATGGATTTCATCATTCAGTTCATCGTATTTCTCTTTGGCCCCTTCCAGCGTGAGATGGCGCAGATAGTCATCCTCCGTGGTAAATTCGTCCGGAAGTTCAAAATTGGGGAGAATCACATCCCGCTTCAGCTGAATCGACTCAATTTTGTCGGCAAGTTCGGCTGTATTTGAGATCGCCTCGGGCAGGTCGGCAAAAAGAGCCTTCATCTCCTCCTGCGTTTTGAAGTAGAACTCATCATTCGGGAAGCCGAATCGCCGGTCTCGCCCCTTGCCGATTGGGGTTGAAATCAGGTCGTTATTGTCGATACAGAGCAGGGCATCGTGCGCTTTTGCATCTTTCTTGTCGATGTAAAACGTATTGTTCGTAGCGATGATCTTTATGCCGTACTTCTCTGCAAATTTCAGAAGAACGCTATTCACACGTTCCTCTTCTTCAAGACCGTGGCGCATCAGTTCGATGTAGAGATCCTCGCCAAACAGATCGTGCCACCACTTCAGCGCTTCCTCAGCAAAATCTTCACCTTTATTCAGGATCAAATCGGGCACTTCGCCCAGAATACCTCCTGTAGTGGCGATGAGTCCCTCTCTGTATTTCTCCACCAGTTCGCGGTCAATCCGCGGAAATTTGTAGTAGTATCCCTCAATAAAACCGAGCGAGCACATCTCGGCCAGATTGCGGTATCCCTGCATATTTTTTGCGAGAAACAGCTGCTGGTAGCGTTTGTCTTTATGGTCGCGGGTGAACCGTTTTTGATGACGATCTTCCACAAAGTAGGCATCCAGCCCGATAATCGGCTTAATTCCCGCCTCATTGGCCGCTTTCGTAAAATGAAATGCGCCATACATATTCCCAATATCGGTGATGGCAACAGCCGGCATACCATCATCCACGGCTTTTTTAACGATCTCCTTTACACCCGATGCCGCCTGAAGTACCGAAAATTTTGTGTGATTGTGGAGATGAACAAAGGCAGAATCCACTTTTTTGCCTGTACTTTCCACCGGCAAATCGATGGTAGCGGTGGTTGTTTCCTCTTCGCCGGTAACACCCCGCCTCCGCAGCTCCTCCACTTTCGGCATGTAGTGGCCGGGATCAATTTTTCCCGCAGGACTAACCGGTGCCATTCCCGGCTCAGAGGGGAGTTGCGGTTGAATCACTCCAATGCGAACCAGCTCCAGAAATGCCCGGGCGGTTGCATCCACATCGGCCGCAGCGTTGTGAGCCTCTTCAAAGCCCACCTCAAAAAGTTTATCGTGAAGTTCGGCAAGTGTGGGCCATTTATATCGTCCGCGCCCACCGGGAATGGCACAAAATTCTGTTGATTCGTCTTTTGTGTCGATCGCAATTTTTTTGGTAAGGGGATTCTCCCTTTCCATCCTCAAATACTCCGATCCCATAATGCTGAGATCGAACTCAAGATTGTGCCCCACAACAAATGTGCACTTCTCCAGATCACGGCTGAAATAGTCCATCACCTCACCAAGCGGAATCCCCTCGCGATGTGCCCTTTCTGTTGAAATTCCGTGAACTTTTTCTGAGTTGTATGGAATGGTAAATCCATCGGGCTTAACAATATAATCGCCCGAAGAGATCATTTTACCGGTTTCATCATGCACCTGCCAGGCAAGCTGAACACAGCGCGGCCAGTTGTCAAAATCGGTCAGCGGTGCTGAATAATTCTGGGGAAGGCCGGTTGTTTCCGTGTCGAAAATGAGGTACATGCGATGGGATCAGATTACTGGTTTTGCGAGTTTTTTTGGTAGCGGAAATATACTAATCAATGAGGTGAAAACTGAATCAAGTTATCCACATTGGCAGGGAAATTGTCATGCTTCAAACCTGCTAAAGTTATCAGTACTACAATTCGATTTCAGTAGTTTTGAACTGATTCAATTAGAGTACGATGGAAAGTTTTCAGGCTTCCTTATTTTTTAAAATTTCCCAGAATCCGCGGGGCGAGATAATTTTAAGTTCCTTTACTTCTTTAGAGATGATTAAAAGATCCTTATCTCCGGTCACTAAAATATCCGCTTTCGCTCTGATTGCTGATTCCAAAACCCAACGATCGTCATCATCCCTTACATTATATTCAGAAGCAGTTTCCGGAACTGGTTCAACGTGGTGGTTGCGAAGAAACTGAACAACGGCATCAATTTTTTGCTCCGGCAAATAGAGTTTCGTTGAAAGTACACGCTCCAACTCTTTGAGTACATATTCACCAGTCATCAGGTGATGATCAGCAAGAATGATTTCAAATAAGTCAGCGCATAATCCACGTGCCGTAAATGCACTTATCAACACATTCGTATCAGCAAAGATTTTCATGAACTTTTTCTATTTGGAAACCTTGTTGATCAGAAATGGCAACGTAAAGATCTGCAACATGATGCTATACAGGCACAATCAACAACTTTAAGAAACTTCACGAAATACATCTTCATCCGTAAGCCATCCCTGTGCTTCTCCATAAGGCAACAGTTCTCTGCGTAATTGCTGAAATGATTCAATGGATAACTGGCGCTTCAAGGCCTGACGAACCAGTTCACTTTTTGACCGGCCGGAACGAATGGAGGCATCTTCAAGAAGCTTTTCAAGATCTTTATCAATTCGAATGGTAAGCGTGCTGTCCATAGTCTTATTCTTTTCTTTGGTGTATTGCAATGTAATACATCACGAACGATCAATCAATTTCATTTCTTGTGATGAGTGGCTTTGACATTAAAATTTCACATAATTACTCCCAAATCAATCCCTAATACCTGAACCCAGTTCATCCAGATACCACCGCCAGTTTTCGAGAATAACATCCCGCGAAGCGAAGAAATTATCGTTGTGCCCGCCTCTCAGTTCCACAAAGCGTTTTGGCTCTTCAAGTAGCTCATACAACTCTCTGCCATGGTGATATCGCACAATCTCATCGTTCGGGCTGTGCATGATCATAATTGGATAGTTTCGCGAATGCTGAATATACCGGTTTGTTGGAAACTCATATCTTGCAAGCCGTGAAGGCACAAACGGATACACATCCCTCACCATAGCTCTCAAATCTGTAAAGGATGAATCGAGCACGAGGCCGCCCAGATTGTACTTTGTTCCGGCATACGCAGCTACCGCCCCGCCAAGCGACCGGCCATACATAATGATACGATCCTCAGAATACCCTTTTTCACTTTTCAAACCCTCAACAACGGCTTCAATATCTTTGTACAAACCGCGTTCGTTCGGGCGTCCGTCACTTTGGCCATACCCGCGATAATCATACATCAGCACCGAAGCGCCGGCATCCAGAAGTGTCCGTGCAATGTCGATCCGATAGCTGATATTTCCTGCATTACCGTGAGAGAGCACCACAACAAATTCGGCATCGCTGTTTGGAAAATACCAGCCGTGTACGCGGATGCCATCATCCGTTTCCACCCAAAAATCTTCCGCTTCAACCCCTGCCGACTGCGGTGTTTGAACAAATCCGGACGTTGGCATAAACAGCAGCTTATTTTGAAACAGGAACATCAGTACCAGTATCAGCAGGTATCCTCCTGCGATTGCCGTTAAAAATGAGACCATCGGTTTAAATTTTTTCATATTGGTTTATGATGATTATGGGTCATCGGATTTTATATTAGCCATAACTGTCCAAAACGATATTTGAGCTTCAGCGAATTCAACTGTGCACCTTTCCGAGAACCAATATATTGCCCCCCACAGATTTCTCGCAGACGGGCGCGAACGAACTCGCTGACGAACGCTGATGATTTTTTTACCCTGAAAATGAGTTGGTCAGTTGTGAGGGTAATAAAACTTCCTATAAAATGAACAAATCAACTAAAACATCATAGTTGATACCGCTTTACTGATACTCCTCAATAACTTCATGCCTGCTTCCATCGAGAGAAAGAATACTATTTTTAAGCAGAAACCGATCAACATGAAATGATCCGGTTGTACTAATTTCATTGAGAAGTTCTTCAAAATTCCGGTCTCGCCCGCTGCCACTCTTTCTGCGTGCGAGGGTAATATGGGGAATAAATTCCGGATGATCAGCTCCATCCCCATAACCGCGAAGCTGTTCTGAAATACTCGATTGTAGTTCCATAGGTTTATTCGATCTTTTTATACCTGCCCATACAATTTTCGGATTTTTCTGATGTGGAAAAATACCAAGTCCATTCAATTCAAGAGTAAATCGATCGAAAGGAATGCCACTCAATATATTCTGAATCCGGTTGAGATCTCCCCCGGAACAATCACCCAAAAACAGCAGCGTGATGTGGAGCTGTTCCTGTTTCGTTTTTCTCCAGCCGGGCAGATTCGGCACACGCTCATCAAGCAGTGCCTGTAACTCCGGTGGTATGTCGATGGCAACAAACAGCCTCATCGTTTCACTTTAAAACCGTGATAGTTTTCCGGCGGATCAGTAATCGGGAACTCTTCAATCTCAGTAACTTTAGCGGCAATGGGTCCGCTGCGAAGCCGTTGCATCATCTCACTCACTGCAAAATGTTCTCCCTGAATAACGGTTTCAACTGTTCCATCGCTCCGGTTGGCTACCCATCCATCAATCTCCAGTTCTTTGGCCTGCTGAACTGTAAAATATCGGAAGCCCACACCCTGTACCCTTCCATGAATTTTAAGATGTTTGCTAATCCTCATATATAAATAAAAGTATTGAAACGTACTACGTTCAAATCATTTAAAAAC
>REDS01000202.1 GCA_007693395.1 Balneolaceae bacterium
TTTTAGTCTCTCGCTTTCCGTATGGGATCATCTACTCAGTTGAAGAAGATCAGATTACAATATTTGCTGTTATGAACTTAAGACGAAAGCCTGGGTACTGGAAATCCCGAACATAAACTGTGGGTATAACCAGCGGTTAGTGCTATCAGTAAACGATTGGTGGCCCAAAGGTGCTATCCAGCCCCGCCGTACAACCGCCAAACCGTTATTTGCGGTTACCGTACAGAAGAGATTACTGATCCTGTTACTAAACAGGTTCGATATTTGGATAAACTTGTTGATGAATTGGCAAAAAGCAAAAAGATGGAAAATGTTCTTAGAGATGTTTAAATCCAGGCATCTTTACTCTCTTGATTATGTTATTTTCAATAATTAACCGTTTAATATTTTGGCAACCTGTAGAATTATTTAAGTGAAAAACAGTGAGTTTATTCCGGCAAAAGAGTCGAAATGGTTTATAGCTCTTTTTGATCGTTATGTGCGATTACTTTTTTGGCGACGATTTAAGAATGTATGGGTTCAACAAGGATACCAGCCAGCTAATGATAGCAAGAGTATCTATTATATTAACCATTCTTCCTGGTGGGACGGCCTCATTCCGCTACTGCTCAACCAAAAAATATTTCACCAGAATGCACGCGCAATGATGGAAGATAAACAGTTGCGGCAGCACTCCTTCTTTAAAAAAATTGGTGCCTTCTCCGTAAATCTTGAGAATCCGCGTGCCGTAATAAAATCATTGCGCTATGCCGTTGATTCATTTGAACGGCCGAATTCATCACTGTATATTTTTCCCGAAGGGAAAATTGTACCTTTCTCAACCAAGAGGCCGTGTTTTAAAAAAGGCCTCGCCTGGATTGCCCAAAAAAGTCCGGATTTGGATGTGGTTCCAATCGGCGTTTACATACACACTGCTGGTAGTGACAAGCCCGAGTTATTCCTGAAAATCGGCAAAAAGGTCACTTTCAAATCCTCAGATAATCCCGAAGAACTGAACCTCTATTTTGAACATAAGCTCGGTGAATTACTGGAAGAGTTGGTCAGAGATGCGCACAGCAATTCAGAAACATTTTCCCGGCTGATTTAATCGGATTCTTCTACCGCGTTTCCAGAATTATTGAATAACATCAACCACCCGTCCATACAGATGACTTTCTTTCGCCAGTTCCAGCAGTTTAATCACATTTTTTGCGGTATCGGGAAGTACAGGTGGTGTCTGCTTTTTGCGGATTGAATAAGCCAGTTCTTTGTAAAATGCGGGATAATTTCCGGCAACGGTTTTCACTCTTTCCGAAACGATCTCTCCATTCAATTCTTTGTATAGGGTTCCCCAGTTTTCTTCCGGTTCCTGCCCCCAGTTCTCCCCTTCCGGCATGTTGCCATCAGCCAGGGCTTGCTCCTGCAGGTCGAGGCCAAATTTTATGTAGGTTCCTTTATCTCCTCTAAGAATCATTCTTGGAGAGTGTTCTGGCACCAGCATACCGGCCTTCAGTTTCACTTTAACTCCGGAATAGTAGAAATTGATCTCAAACCAGTCATCTGCATCACCACCACGCTGTGCACGGATATCTGCAAACACTTTTTGCGGCATTCCAAAAAGAAGTACAGATTGGTCAACCAGGTGCGGAGCCAGATCGTACATAATACCGCTTCCAGGTAAATCTTTCTCCTTCCATGCATCATCTCGCAAAAAGTTTCTGAACCGGTTAAATGCTGATTCAAACTCAACAATTTGGCCAACTGATTTTTCATTTATCAGCTTTTTTATGGTGAGGAAATCGCCGTCCCAGCGGCGGTTCTGGAATGCAGTCAAAACTCTTTTTTTCGACTGAGCCAGTCTGATCAATTTTTCTGCCTCTTCTGATGTAACCGTAAACGGTTTTTCAACAACCACATGCTTATCGGCACTCAGTGCTTCAAAAGCCTGTTCAAAATGGTTGTGATTTGGTGTTGTGATGACAACCAACTCAATGGTATCGTCCTTCAGCAAATCCTTAAGATCCCTCACAATCTTAACCTCAGGGAAATCCTTCTTTGCATCACTCTTGGTACGCTGCAACACTGAAATCACGTTAAAATCAACCGAACTTTTCAGCAGCGGCACATGAAAAATTTTTGCCGCTTTTCCGTACCCGATAATTGCAGTCTGGATTGGCCTGTTCATAATATTACATCGTTTAGAGAGGCAAATTGTCGTGTTTTTTACGCGGCACGGTTTCAACCTTATTCTGGCAAACTTCAAAAGCATTTAGCAGTTTTTGGCGTGTTTCCGATGGCAAGATCACATCATCAATAAAACCGCGTGCAGCCGCCCGGTATGGGTTTGCAAATTCGGCTGTATACTGATCTTCCAGCTCTTTCTGTTTCTCTTCCGGGTTTACAGCTTCCATTATCTCTTTACGGAAAATAATTTCAACAGCACCCTTTGTGCCCATCACAGCAATTTCAGCTGTAGGCCACGCCACGTTATAATCTGCCCTGATATGCTTTGAGTTCATTACATCATACGCACCGCCGTACGCTTTTCGGGTGATTACAGTCATCTTAGGCACGGTTGCCTCGCAAAATGCATAAAGCAGTTTTGCCCCGTGTTTGATAATTCCACCCCACTCCTGATCGGTACCCGGCAGAAACCCGGGAACATCTTCAAAGACCACGAGCGGAATGTTGAATGCATCACAAAAGCGTACAAATCGGGCGCCTTTCAGGGAAGCATCAATATCAAGAACACCGGCGAGTGAGAGCGGCTGGTTGGCAACTATTCCAACGGTTCGTCCGCCGAGACGAGCAAACCCAACTACAAGATTATCTGCATAGTTTTCATGCACTTCATAGAACGTATCTTTGTCCATTACCCCGTTAATGGCGTCTTTGATATTGTACGGCTTATTGGGATTCAGAGGCACAAGATCATCAAGGGCGGAGGCGAGTTTTGAATCGGGGGCCACAGGATCAACATCCGGTACTTTTTCTTCACAATTTTGCGGAATGTAGGTGATCATTTTACGGATGTTGCGAAGGCAATCTGCATCATTTTCCATCGCGAAGTGTGCCACACCTGATTTAGTTCCATGTGCAGTAGCACCGCCAAGGTCTTCTGATGATACATCCTCATGTGTAACCGTTTTTACCACATTTGGCCCGGTAACAAACATATAGCTGGTATCCTTCACCATGTAAACAAAATCGGTGAGAGCCGGGCTGTACACTGCCCCGCCTGCGCAAGGCCCCATTACAGCGGATATCTGCGGCACAACGCCTGATGCCATTGAATTCCTCCAGAATACCTCCGCATATCCGCCAAGAGAGCTAACTCCTTCCTGTATGCGTGCACCGCCGGAATCATTCAACCCGATAACAGGCACACCGTTTTTCATGGCAAGATCCATCACTTTGCAGATTTTTTCGGCATGAGTTTCTGACAGAGAACCTCCAAATACAGTAAAATCCTGGCTAAAGAGATATACCGGGCGTCCCTCGATTTTTGCGAAACCGGTAATTACCCCATCTCCCATTATTTTTTGATCTTCAAGCCCAAAAGCGCTGCTACGATGGGTTACATAAGCATCAATTTCTTCAAATGTGCCTTTATCAACCAGCAGTTCTACACGCTCTCTCGCGGTGAGTTTCCCTTTTTCGTGCTGTTTTTCAATTCTTTTTTTACCGCCACCAAGTTTTGTCTCTTCTCTCAGTTTTAGCAGTTGCTTCACTTTCTCATTCATAGCAGATCCGATATCTATCAGGTTTTGAATTCAGTAAAATAACTATGAAGCCTGTCGGTAAAATCAACCGCAACCTCATCATAAACATCAATCATGTTTCGTGTAAAAATCTCTTTTTCGATATATCGGGCAGCTTCTTTCCAGGTTTTAAAGTCCATAATATTGCCGAGTGCTTCATCGTAGGCTGTGTCCGATCCGCCAAATATCTCATCAATAAACCGTTCACTGTCATCATTCAGCCATCCGGATATCTCTTCAATCTTTTCAGTAAGCACAGGTTCAGGTTTCGTTAAATCAATGAGAGGCTCTTCGGGATCGATATCACCCTCATCCGGATAAATATCTTCATCTATTTGCATGGGTTGTTCATCAAACACAAAGCTTGGCTCGTGTTCAATATCATCACGTTCCAGAAACGATTTCCACATAGGCACCTCTTCCGCCTCCTCGCTTTCATCTGATTCCATTTCAGCCTTTTCAAAAAGATCGGTTTCGTTCTGAGGTACCGTTTCTTCCTGTTCTTCCTCGAAATCGAACAGGGATTTAGTAACACCCGGCTCATTCCCTTTATTTGAGAGATTCAGTTCATCATAAATCGTTTTCGGCTTGATGGTAAACTCGGGCAGTTCATTTTCGCCATCATCATCAAGGGTGAACTTGCTAAGCAGCGGTTCGGAATCTTCCTTTTCTGCAGACTCTGTTTCATCCTCCAGCACAAATGGTGGTGTATCTTCTTCTTCACTTAATTCTGAATCATCGTCTTCATCCGCTGCGGCAAATTGATCTGCCAATGTAGTTTCCTGATTATCATCGTCGGATGGATCGTCTTCATCTTCAAGAATGAAAGGTAATGGCTCCGGTTCGGTATCCTCCTCTGATTCATCAACATCACCCGACTCCTCTTTGTAGAAAATATCAGCCAGAGAAGCTTCCTCGTTTTCAGAATCGTCATCTTCAACATCAGCTGATTCTTTACCGAAAATTTCTTCATCATCCGTATCGTCTTCAGCTTCCTCATAGACCTGATTACTCTCCACCTCTTTATCTAACTCTGCTTCACCCTCCTCAGCTTCTGCAGTAATGAAATTATCGGCCAAAGATAGTTTGGGCTCATCGGCTTCTTGTTCATCAGGAGTAAATCCGATGGGTTCAGGCTCATCATCCTCTAACGAAAATGGGAAATCTTCATCTAAAGCCTCAATTTCTTCACTAGTAGTTTCACTCTCTTTTTCAAGTTCTTCTGCTTCGCTCTCACTGTAAATTTTCTCAACCGGTTCTTCATCAAGATCATCATCAGCGAACTCTTTACCACCGGAAAAGATCGCGTTGAGAGAAGGCTCTTTATCGGCAATTTCATCAGTTTCTGAAATCGTCTCTTCTAACGGCTCATTTTCCTTAACATCTGTATCTGACTGCTCTTTGAAAAGTGTGGGCTCCGCGGCATCTGCAGGTTCATCATCAAGCAGAAGTTCAACAGAACTCATCACTTCAATGATGTCTGCATCACTCACGGGTTCGGCCATTATATCAAATTTTGCAGCCACTTTAGGCATTCCTTTGTCTTCAAAGAACTGCCTCATCAAATCGGGGTCGGCCTCATTTCCTGTTAGGGCAAATACCGGTTTCAACTCTTCTGCCCATTTGAGTGGGTTATAATCTGCAGTAAGTCTGGCATCAATCGCCTCAACTACAGTTTTCGCTTTCTCGAATTTGAGGGTTAAGAGGTCTTTTTTGATAATAAACCTCTCAAGAGCCAGTGCAAGATGAGCATTTACGGTTACTCTTGCTGCACGCTCACTAAGTTCATTAAGGTCAAGCTCGTTCTGTTTTTCAAAAATGTACTCAGGTATCGCTTTGCGGGGATTTATGGCCAGATCAAGACAGATTTCCACACCATTTTGAGTAAGTGCTGCGCAATGAGCTTCCGGAATGCATACTTCCGTTTCAAGCTGATTTAGATATTGCTCTTGTGCCTGCTGAGCTTTTTCAGATTTTAGATTAACCCATTCAGAGCTCGTCAGGCTTACAGATTCCTTTGCATATTCCCATGCTTCTGCTCTCATCCAGTTTACCAAAAATGAGGGATAACCCGCTTCGAGCAGTTCCGACGGAGTGAAAAATAAATGCTCTTTAGGTAATTTTGACGTGAGCTTTTGAGTAATGTTCTCGATGATTTGCTCCATAGATGATTCTTCAGTCTGAATTATTAATTTCGTTTGGAATCTGTTTACGGAAGTTAAACCTTTTCAAATATCTTAGAAAATTGAGTTGCCCCTTAAAAAGCCTTTTTTTTTTGGTGATGCTCAGCCTACCTTTCAGTAATGATTAATCTGAATGTTACAACTCTTTCCAAACGGTTTGGTTCGAACCTGGTTTTTTCGGATCTCACATTTTCTGCAGAATCTTCTGTTTTGGGAATTTCAGGAAGCAATGGGTCCGGTAAATCCACACTTTTAAGGTGTTTATCCGGTTTGATGAAGCCCTCCTCGGGCAAGAAAGAGTGGTTTGTTGATGGTAAACCTTTAGAAGCTGCCACCCTAAAACAGCTGATGGGTTTTGCGGCTCCTTACATTCAGCTTTACGAAGAGCTCACTGTTCTTGAAAATCTGCAGTTTATTGTTGACATCAAAAAATCATCAGCTACAGAAAACAGTGCCAAACTTCTTGAAAAACTTGGGGCTACTGAATTTGCCACATCACATTTTGGAGAACTCTCAACAGGACAGCAGCAGCGGGCAAAACTGGCCGCTGCGCTTATTCATAAACCTCAAATTCTAATTCTCGATGAACCCGGCTCTAACCTCGATGAAAAAGGGCGAACCGTTGTTGAGCAGATTACAGAGAGGTTCAGAAACGAACATGGATTTGTTCTGCTTGCATCCAATCAAACACACGAACTTGATCTTTGCGATCGCGTAATTCACTTGCAAAACCTATAGAAACCTATGTACACCAATCAGGATAAAGAACTTGCACGCCAACTTTTAACCCATAGTGTTGAACTCCAGGAGAGGGAAAACATTCTTCTGCAACTCATCGGCCTCAATGGAATTGGGCTAATTCGAGCACTTGCCGAAACTGCCCGGGAGATGAATGCTCATCCGTTCATAAAAATAGAAGACCCCGAGACAAACCGGCTGCTCCTTGAAATGGGTGATGACACTTTCTGGGAAAACCAGGCCACTGCCGATCAGCTTCCTCTGATGAAACAGATGGATGCGTTTGTGGGCATCCGCGGAGCTGAGAATATTTATGAAAACTCACTGGTGAACAAAGAGGCCAACAAAGCGTACTCTGAAAAGTTTCTGAAACCGGTTCATTTTGAGGAGCGCGTTAATAATTCGAAGTGGGTGGTATTACGCTATCCATCACAAGCGTTTGCCATGAATGCAAAAATGCCTACGGAACGCTTTCGAAAATTTTATTATGATGCCTGTCTGTTTGATTACGCCTTGCTCGAAGAAGCCATGAAGCCGCTTGAAGAGGAACTTCGGGTTACCGATAGAATCCACCTGAAAGGAGAAGGAACCGATATCTCATTTTCTGTGAAAGGCCAGAACTGGATCCCCTGCTTTGGCAAGCGAAATATCCCGGATGGTGAGCTGTTCTCATCTCCCATCCTCGATTCGGTAAACGGGCACATCACCTATGCACCATCTGTATATCAAGGAAAACCGTTCGAATTTGTAAAGCTGGAAGTAAAAAATGGTGTGGTAACCGGTTTTGATTCATCCAACAACACCGCACTCGAAGAGATTCTGGATACGGATAAAGGAGCACGCCGGTTTGGAGAGTTCAGCTTTGGCCTCAATCCAATCATTAAAGAACCGATGTACGATATCCTTTTTGATGAGAAAATCTATGGCTCGAACCACCTCACCCTCGGTAAAGATTATGATATTGCCGCAAATGGAAACTCCAGCAATATTCATTGGGATCTGGTCTGCATCGGTGCTGATGTGTACTTCGATGGTGAACTGGTACGTAAAGGGCGTGAGTTTGTGAAGGATAGTCTGACTGGGTTAAATCCTGATGAATTACTGAAGTAAATTCTAAATAGCCAATATCAATAGTATTAAATACTAAACATTTATGAAAGCAACCATCATCGGAGCTACCGGACTTATTGGCAATGAACTCGTTAATCTGCTTTTAATCGATGATCGAATTCAGGAAGTTGTGGTATTTGTGCGGCGTACTCTCGGTTTTAGCCATGAGAAACTGCAAGAGCATATCATCAACTTCGACAAGCCTGAAGAGTGGAGAGAATTAGTTACGGGAGACATCTTCTTCTCCACACTGGGCACTACAATGAAGCAGGCCGGCAGTAAAGAGGCACAGTATAAGGTTGATCACACGTATCAGTATGAATTTGCGAAAGCAGCTTCTGAAAATGGACTACAAAACTACGTTCTGGTTTCTGCTGTGGGGGCTGACCCTAAATCAACATTTTTCTATTCCAGGATGAAGGGAGAGTTGGAGCAAGATGTAGCAAAACTCGATTTTTCATCCATTCACATTATCCAGCCCGGTTTGCTGCATGGTGATCGTAATGAGAACCGGTTCGGTGAAGCCTTCACATTCTATGCTTTGAATGCAGTAAATGCACTTGGCTTGTTTAAAAAGTACCGTCCCATCCACGGAAAGACGGTAGCTCAGGCAATGATCAATGCTGCGTTATCATTTAAAAAAGGGGCCCATTCCTACACTCTTGAAGCTGTTTTTGAACTCTCGAAACAGTAATTTTATAGAAGGATCTAGGAGTCTGTCGGACTTTCTGCCCATAAATTGTTATATTTAGACGACCTGCAA
>REDS01000172.1 GCA_007693395.1 Balneolaceae bacterium
ACAACGTCATTGTGATCAATGCTGAGAAAGTGAAACTGACCGGCAAAAAAATGACGGATAAACTCTATTTCCGCCACACAGGTTACATCGGTAGTGAGACATTTACTACAGCTAAAGAAGTCATGGAGAAAGATCCCACTGCTTTAGTTACAAAAGCGGTAAAAGGAATGCTTCCAAAATCTAAGCTTGGAAAGCAGCTTCTTAAAAATCTGAGAGTTTACGCAGGCCCGGTACACCCTCATACAGCACAACAACCAGAAATAGCAGAGATTTAGTTATAACATGGCACAAGAAAATTACATTGGCCGAAGAAAAACATCCACTGCCCGTCTTTACATCAAAGAAGGAAAAGGCGAGTTCATCGTGAATGGCATGCCAATTGAAGAGTACTTCAAAACACAGGCAAGACTTAATATTGCCAAACTTCCTCTCGAAGTAACCGAACTCGACGGAAAGTACGACATTAAAATCACTGTAAAAGGTGGTGGTGTAACCGGCCAGGCCGGAGCTGTTTCACTTGCTTTGGCCCGCGCACTCGATGATCTGAACGAAGATGTGCATTCTGTTCTGAAGGAAAACGGGCTTCTTACCCGTGACGACAGAATGGTTGAGCGTAAAAAATATGGCCAGCCAAAAGCACGGAAGAAATTCCAGTTCAGCAAGCGGTAAACAGTTTTACAAGGTACAGGGTGCAAGGCTCAAGGGGAAGATCTTCTCAAACAACCTGCCCTGTTATACTTTTCGCTAAGATTTAATAGATCTACATTTGGAAACTCATTCCTTGTACTCTGAATCTTGCAACTTGAGCCCTGAAAAACACATACACAGTGACCCTTTACCGGGTGTTCGGTGATGAAAACCTCAGAATTGGATTGGTATCAAGGGAATGACCTGTGTAGAGGACAAACTCAAACATACATACTTATCATACTATGCCTAAAGCAGCATCCGTAGAAGAACTACTCAAATCAGGTGCCCACTTCGGCCACCTTACCCGCCGGTGGAACCCAAAGATGAAAGAATTCATCTTTATGGCCCGCAACGGAATCCACATCATCGACCTTAAAAAAACAGAAAAATATTTTCAGGAAGCTCTCGATGAAGTAACCAAACTTGCCCGTGCCGGAAAAACCATTCTTTTTGTTGGCACAAAAAAGCAAGCTCAGGAAATAATCAAAACAGAAGCTATTCGCTGTGGAATGCCGTTTGTAACCCACAGATGGCTGGGTGGCATGCTCACCAACTTCAGTACTGTTCGCAAGAGCATCTCCCGAATGGAAGAGATCGAGAAAATGAAGCAGGACGGCACATTTGCTGAACTGACCAAGAAAGAAGGTTTGATGCTGGATCGTGAAAAAGAGAAACTGGAGCAGACGCTTGGCGGTATTGCCAACATGAACAGGCTTCCCGGTGCCATCTTTGTGGTTGATACCATTAAAGAGCACATCTCTATAAATGAAGCAGTAAAACTCAATATCCCGATTATATCACTTGTTGATACAAACAGTGATCCGGATATCCCAGATTACATCATTCCTGCAAATGATGACTCAGCACGTACCATTCAGCTTGTTACCGCGCTTATTGCAGATGCCATTATTGAAGGCAATGCCGAACGCGAAGCACTGAAAGAAGAAGAGCTGATGGAACAGGCTGTTGCTGAAGCAAAAACTTCATCAGGCGATGAGAAAGAAGACGTTGAAGTAAAAGATGCCGGCGTTCAGGGTAAACGAAGAAAACGACGACGTAAAAAATCTGATGACGACAGTGCATCAGCAGAAGATTCATCCGACGATTCAGATGAAAACGACGCTGAAGAAGCTGCTGAGAAAGAAGCTCCAAAAGAAGAAAGTAAAGACAGCTCTGATAAAGAGTAAGTAAACGTTAATCATCAAAATTTTTCAAGAAATGAGCATTAGTGCAAAAGATGTAATGAAATTACGCAACGCCACTGGCGCTGGTATGATGGACTGTAAAAAAGCCCTCACCGAAGCTGATGGTGATTTCGAGAAAGCTGTTGAAATTTTACGCAAGAAAGGTCAGCAAGTATCTGAAAAGAGAGCTGACCGCGAAGCTAACCAGGGTTTGGTTCTGATTAAAATCAGTGATGACCGTTTCAAGGCTTCAGCTATCGAGATTAACTGCGAGACTGACTTTGTTGCCAGAAATGAAGATTTTCAGGCACAGGGCGAAGCATTTCTGAATGCTGCATTCAACAGTGAAGCCGGTACCATTGCCGACCTGCTAAAACAAGATGTAAATGGCCTCACAATCGAACAGCATCTCGAGGAGATGGTTGGTAAAATTGGTGAGAAAATCGAAATCAGCAAGGTTGTGTACATTAGCACAAGCGGTGCTCTTGTGGAGTATATCCACCCCGGCAACCAGCTCGGAGTAATTGCTGAATTTGAAAGCTCAATCGAAAACGAAGAGATTGCCAAAGATGTGGCTATGCAGATAGCTGCTATGAATCCGCTTGCTGTAACACGCGACGGGGTGGATGCAACCATCGTGGAAAAAGAGCTTGAGATTGCAAAAGAGCAGCTCATTAATGAAGGTAAACCTGCAGAAATTGCTGAAAAAGCAGCTCAGGGTAAACTTCGAAGATTTTATGAAGAGCGGGTACTTTTGGAGCAAAAGTTCGTGAAGGATAACGGAGTAACCGTTAAAGAGTATCTCACTCAGAATGATGCGCCACTTGTGCGCTCCTTCCACCGAATTCAACTCGGTGAGTCTCTATAAAAACTTTTAAAAAAAAGCTGCCTAAATGGTAGCTTTTTTTTTGATCTGAATTTTAGATTACGTTCTTCAATTTGTTCAAAGCGGCAAGCTTATTACCTTCCGTAACTAATTAATCAATAAATCATTTAAGTTGTGGCAAAACCCTTTAAACGAATCCTACTAAAGCTTAGCGGAGAAGCACTTCTCGGCGAACAGGGCCATGGTATTGATGCAGATATGCTGGCTCACTACGCAAACGAAATTAAAAGCGTACAGCAAAGCGGCGCAGAAGTATCCATTGTTATTGGCGGCGGAAATATTTTCAGGGGAGTACGCGGAGCAACGAAAGGAATGGATCGCGTACAGGGCGACTATATGGGGATGCTTGCCACTATGATAAACAGTATGGCCCTGCAGGATGCTCTCGAACGAAAAGGAATCCACACCCGCCTGATGAGCGCCATTCGAATGGAAGAGATAGCAGAACCGTATATCAGGCGCAGAGCTATTCGTCACCTGGAAAAGAGCAGGGTAATTATCTTTGGTGCCGGTACCGGTAACCCTTACTTCACCACCGATACTGCCGCCTCACTCAGGGCCATTGAAATTGAGGCCGATGTTATCCTGAAGGGCACACGCGTTGATGGCATCTATGATTCTGACCCGGAAAAGAATCCAAATGCCAAAAAATACGATACCATTACCGGTGATGAAGTGCTGAACAAGCGCCTTAATGTAATGGATCTTACAGCCTTCACACTCTGCCGTGATAATAAAACTCCCATCATTGTATTCAATGTGAATGACCCGGGCAATTTGATGAAAGTTGTGAATAAAGATAAATCGGTTGGCACAACAGTAGTTTGGGAAAAATCGTAGTTTTAGTAACTTTCAGATCTAAGTAGAATTGGTTTTTATGTATGTTTATTTTTGATGCATACTGATACCTAACCTATTGTAAAATCCTATTTTATTATTTGTAGTTAATGCTAACTTAATCCTATAACGATGCTACCTGAAGATCTTCAGCTAATTATTGATACATCAAAAGAAAGCATGGCTGATGCTGTTGCATTCTGCAAAAAAGAATTTTCACATATCCGGGCCGGAAAAGCCACCACTACCTTGCTTGATAATGTTAAGGTTGAATATTATGGATCGCAAACTCCATTGAATCAGCTGGCTACCGTTGCGGCACCGGAAGCACGGTTGCTTACCGTTCAGCCATACGATAAAAACGTAATCCAGGACATTGAAAAAGCAATCATGGCGTCAGGGCTGGGATTGAACCCAAACAACGACGGCCATCTGATCAGAATTCCGCTGCCCATGCTTTCTGAGGAGCGACGTAAAGAGCTTGTGAAACTTGCCAAAGATATCGCAGAAAAAGCACGGATCAGTATCCGGAACTCCCGACGCGATGCAAACGACGCAATCAAATCAACGGTTCAGAGTGAATCACTTCCTGAAGACAGCCGTTTCGAAGGTGAGGATGCCGTTCAAAAACTAACCGACAAATACATCGCCCAGATTGATGAACTGCTTGATGTAAAAGAGCAAGAGATTATGACGGTTTAAATTGAGTCTTGAGCCCTTAGTCGCGAGGTTCATCTCCACACTCATACTACAGTCTCAAAACCACACATTTATCTTCTTGTATGATGAAACATATTATATCCAGGTTTTTAACCTCCCCCTCATCAAGACTCAGGACTCAAGACTCACATCTATTTACTCAACTCTAAAAAATGTACATCTCCGATCTCGAACTACACGGTTTTAAAAGTTTTGCACACAAAACTCATGTGAAGTTCGATAACGGGATTACTGCTATTGTGGGCCCAAATGGTTGTGGAAAATCGAACATTGTGGATGCCCTGCGATGGGTTCTTGGAGAGCAGCGCCCTACCCTTCTGCGTTCAAGTTCAATGAGTAACGTGATTTTTAACGGTACAGCCAAAAAGAAAGCTCTGGGCATGGCCGATGTCTCCCTCACTTTTGTAAACGACAAGGGTATTCTACCGGTTGAATACAGTGAACTTACCATCACTCGGCGGCTCTATCGCTCGGGCGACAGTGAATATCTGATCAACAATACACCGTGCCGCCTAAAAGATATTATGGACCTCTTTATGGATACCGGAATGAGCTCAGACGCCTACTCGGTGATTGAGCTTAAAATGGTTGAGGAGATTCTAAACGACAGAAACAACGACAGGCGCAGGCTGTTCGAGGAAGCCGCTGGCGTTACCCGGTACAAGGAAAAACGAAAGCAAACCCTTCGCAAGCTCGATGAAACGCTGAAAGATCTGCAGCGGCTTGAGGATATCATGGTGGAGATCCGAAAAAAAGCACGCTCACTGGAGATTCAGGCAGATAAAGCTGTGAAAGCCAAAAAGCTGAAACGTGAACTTGTTACGCTCGATCAGGCCTACACCCTGCATGAGTTCACCACCATTAAGCAAGAGCTTGAACCGCTTGAATCGCGTATAGCCAATGCCGAAAAAGAGAAAACCGGTATTACAGGTCGCCTCAACGAACTTGAACAATCTGATGAGATTGCCCGCGCCAATCTGCTTGAAAAAGAGCGTAATGAAGCAGATATAAAACGGCGTGTAAGCCAGCTATTTGCTTCAATCCGCGAGATGGAAACAACCATTCGTATCACCAATGAAAAAATCAGCAGTGAGCAGGGTGTCATCAAACAAAACCAGGCCGATATTGAACAGAGCAAGGTTGACATTAAGGAACTTGAAGCGCTGAAAGAGGCCAGCGAAAAAAAACTGGAAAACAGCTCCGATGAGAAAGAGCGGTCAGAAAACTCTCTCAAGCAATCGAAAGAGACCTTTTCTGATGTGCAGCAAAAATATTCTAAGCTGCGGCATGAGCTCTATGAACTCGAAATTGCTATCAGCGATACCAACCAGAAGCTTACCAGCTTACAGTCGAGCAGGATAAAGCTGGAATCGAAACTGGAAAACAGCCAGGACGATGAATTCCGGATTTTGCGTGATATTGAGAATTTTGAAGACGAAATAGTAAATGCAAAAGGCGAACTGAATTTAACCCGTGCTAAAGCCGAAAAGGTGTATGCAGAGATTGAAGAGAAGGAGGAGCAGCTTCAGAAGGCTGCTGAAAACCGATCTCAGCTTGAAGCAAAACGGGAGGCGTTGCGTGAGGAGATCCGAACTGCAAAAAGCAGCCGTGATGCCATCACTTCAGAAATCAGCCTGATTAACAGTATAGCACAATCGAATGATGCCCTTCCTCAATCGGTTGCCTGGCTTACAGAAAAACATGCACACGGTTTCAAGCTGCTGAAACCTGTTGGTGAAATTCTGCAAACATCCGAAGAGTTCACAACCGCACTTGAGGCCGCTCTGGGTGATGCTGTAAACTACCTTGTGGTAGAAACAATGGATGATGCCATTCGTGCAACAGACCTTTTAAAGGAGTCTGAAAAAGGCCGCGCAACCTTTATTCCACTGAATGAGCTTGGCTCTATTTATGAACAGGTTGATGGTTCTGTGATGGAGAAGGTTTTTTGTGATGAAGCCTTCAATAAAATTGGCCGGCTTCTCCTTGGCACGGTACTTTTCGCAGATGATGTTGAGCATGGCCTCACACAACTAAGTGAGTCGGGCAGTGCTGCTGTTACGAAACATGGGGAGTTTGTTACCAAGGAGCGAATCCTGAAGGGAGGCAGTAAGAACAAACAGGCCGGAATACGACTTGGGCTTAAAGATAAGCTCGATAAGCTTCATTCCAGCCTGAAAGCTTCCGAGAAGTCTGTTTCTGATGGTGAATCAACACTCGAAGAGATTACAAACCAGCTTTCTGCCCTAAATCTGGATACATATCGGCAGGATATTCGACAGCTACAGAAAAATGCCCGTGAGTATGAACAGGCCATGAGCCGGTACCAGTCTGGCGTGCAGGTGTATGAGAAGAATATCTCGGAATTGCGCAGCCGCAAAGAATCCCTTGCCGGAAACCGGGATCTTGCAAGTGAAGAGCTCGAAAACCTGCAACCCCAGCAGAAAGAGCTTCAGCAGAAAATCAGCGAGCTGGGTAAAGAGCAGGAACAGAAAAAAAAGGCGCTTCAAAAACTGGAAGAAGAGCGCGCTATAGCTCAAAACCGATTTAATGACGCCCAACTCAAGCATCAGGACCTGAAGAACAAAATTGAGAATATTTCGCGGGATCTGCAGCGTGCGCAAAACGGCCTCGAAAGCCTTCGCACTCGGCTCAATTCCAGAAATTCACTGCTGGAAGAGAGCCATAAAAAAATTGCAGGCTACAAAACCACGATTACAGAAACGGAAGAGGCGCTGACTGAGGAGTCTAAAAAGATGGAAGCTGCTGATACCAAACTGAAAGAGGCAGAAAAGACAAGTTCCCTGCAGCGGGGTGCTATCAACGAAATTGAAAAAGAGCTGAAAGAGCTTCGCCGCAAAAAAGAGGTAAACTTTGAGCTGGTGCACCACCTTACCATGGCAAAAGAGAAGTTTGAGCTGCAGGCGCAGAGTCTCAGCGATCACATCTGGGAGACATACGGCATTTTGATGGATCAGGTAGCGGAGGTATTACCTGATGACACCTCCCCTGCAGAAGCCAAAGAGCGAATCGGTATCCTGAGGCAACGCCTGAACCGCATTGGCGAGGTGAATCCGCTTGCAATTGAACAGTTTGAAGAGGAGAAAGAGCGCCTCGATTTTTACGAAGCACAGGTAGAAGATCTTCATAAGGCTGAGTCGGAGATGCGGCAAACCATCAAAGAGATTAACCAGACAGCTACGCAGCGTTTTAATGAAACATTTGAAAAGATCCGCACCAATTTCAAAAGCGTGTTTAACACCCTTTTCCACGAAGATGACTACTGTGACCTGCTGATTGAAGAGAATGCTGAAGACCCGCTTGAAGCGAAAATAGATATTAAAGCTAATCCGCGAGGAAAGCGTCCTTCGAGCATTAACCAGCTCTCCGGTGGTGAAAAAACCCTTACCGCGATTGCTCTTCTTTTCGCCATCTACTTAGTGAAGCCCTCCCCTTTCTGCGTACTTGATGAGGTTGATGCCCCGTTAGACGATGCCAACATCGAGCGATTTGCAGCGATGATCCGCAAATTTAGTGACGACACGCAGTTTATCATCATCACCCACAACAAAAAAACCATGTCGAAAGCGGAGATGATGTACGGTGTTACCATGCCAGAAACCGGCGTAAGCCGCCTTGTGGGCGTAAAACTGGATGATGTTTCGGAGAATTTATAGTCAATTCTTGATGTGAAATAGTACTTACACACTTATTCTTGTGTATTGCATACTTCTACTCATAGTACATCGCCCAGACCTACTGTTTTAGTAGTAGTTATATAACTCTGCCTTATGCGCTTGTACATTTCTTAAGATGTCGATAGCAGTATGATGGATGCCTTTCTACCTCTACTGACCGGTTTTATGCGTGTTACACTTGAAGAAAATGAATTGCCACTCGTCCAGATAACGGTTTTTATATCTCAATTTTGTGCATTATTTAAACAAATTGTGATAATTAGCAAATTTTCAGCCTACAAAAGAATTTAAAAACGGTATAATTATTAAAAT
>REDS01000067.1 GCA_007693395.1 Balneolaceae bacterium
ATACTGACCAGGCAGTTAACATTAATAAAATAGGAATTAGATGTGAGTCGTGAGTCTTGAGATACTCAGGACAAGGACTCACTACTTGCTACCCAAAGATCAAACGAAATTTAAATCCGAAAGAACAGAATCCCATGAACGCATCAGAAAAACAAGACTGGCAAACACCGCATATAACAAAGCTTGAGATTACCGAATCCACAAAGCAATTACCTCCGCCGGATGAGCCGCTGCTGTCGTAAACGGTTTGGTAATACATTCGGTAGTGATCCGGAAAGCAGGGTGTTTTACGTGTTAACATCTGGTGCTGCGCTGCAGGAGCGATTGTTGCAGTGTGGTACGTAGTACTACTGAGAAGAAATAGCATGTGTAGGAGCTGGCTTTGGGATTTTGCTACTTCCTTTCCTGAATTTTCCGAACAGCAGCGGTAACCCATCTTCGGGGTACAAGGCTGATGAATTTCGGTGCAATTTTATTGGCAATTCCATAGATGGCAACCCGTTTTCCCTTCATCAGGCTTTTAAACCCATATTCCGCAACTTCTTTTGATGATGCTACCGGAAAACGGTCAAAGAGTTTCGATTTTTTCATATTTGCCACATCCTGAAATTCCGACTCTGTAGGCCCGGGGCATAAAGCAGATACGTTGATATTGGTGTCGGCAAGTTCATTTGAGAGGGCTTCACTGAAAGCGAGTACGTAATTTTTGCTGGCATAGTAAACGCTCATCAGCGGGCCGGGCTGGAAAGCAGCTGTAGAAGCCACATTCATGATATATGCCTTATCGTATTTCATCAATTGAGGCAGAAAAAGATGGGTTAAATGCGTAAGCGATTTTATGTTCAGATCTATCATCACAGAGAGCCTGCTCCAGTCAGCGTCCTTAAAAAAACCATAATCACCAATGCCTGCATTATTGATGAGGGCATTGATCTCTATTTTTTCTTCTTTCACAAAATCGAAAATGGCAATGGGGGCATCATTCAAAGAAAGATCAACAGTGAAGGTGTGAACATGAATACCAAACTCCTTTTCTAACTCCTGTTTCAGGGATAGCAAGCGTTCTTCGCGCCTGGCAGTTATAAGCAGATTGAAGCCCTCACGTGCAAATATTCGGGTTAATTCCAGCCCGATTCCACTGGATGCCCCTGTAATTAATGCTGTCTTCTTCATTATAAAATGTGACTTGAATTTTGAAAAGATAGATGGGGAAAAATATATAAAAAAACCCTCCCGATTGGTAAACCGGGAGGGTTAGATGTGCGTTCTTGCACTGTTCTACTTTTCACCAACCAAAACCAAAAGGGGTATTTTAGAATAAATTCGCATTTTCTTGGTGTGGTTTTCATCAAGAAGTGATCGAAGAACAGACTTTTTGTATCTGTTTAAAACCACTAAAGATATCTTTTTAGAGTCTACGAATTTTGTCATGGTTCCAACGATATCCTCGTCTATAATCAGGTCAAATTTGAGTTTATTCAGAAGTTCTTCCTCGCTGGCAAGTTCCTTAATTCCTCTGAATTTAATTTCTGTTTCAAGGTTTTTTTCTTTAGTAACATGCAACAGATGAACAGTTGAGCCAAATAATTTTGCAAAACTTGCTGTTTCTTTGAGATTTCTAAAATCGCCCTCTCTGAAATTTGTTGTAAAAAGGAAGTTTTCAAACTTCAGCTCTTTGGCATATTCAGGTACAGACAGAACAGGTACAGTAGAACTCATCATGATATCTGCTGAAACGCTGCCAAAAAGTAATGTGCGGCTGCTCTCTTCAGCTCCACTTCCCATTACTACCAGGTCAACTTTAGAATCACCTATAGCTTCGATAATCTGGGATACCGGTTTTCCAATGCGCAATTGTTGCTTCAGTTTAATGTTTTTACCGGCAAATTTTGTATAAAACTCTTCTTCCATTCTGTTGAGATGCTGTTCGGCATTCTCCTTCAGGTAATCAATTACACCCTCCACATTAGTGGGAAAATTAAAGGGTGGCTCAATCACATTTAGAATGGTTAATTTCGCTCCTGTTTTTTCAGCAATATGGCCGGCATACATCAAAGCCATTTTGGAGCAGGCAGAAAAATCCGTAGGGATAAGTATATGTTTTGCTGATGAAATCATAAGTCTCCTGTTTGTTTTTTATTATAATATGGTTGATGATTTGTTATCTCTCTGTAAAATTTAAAAATAAATTAAATAACCAGCTATACATCAACAGATGAGGCACAGGTAGGGAAATCCCTGATTAGAAAATCATTACTATCCCTCTACAAAATAATGGACTTAACTGTTAGTGACAATCTGCCGAGGTTAAGGAGAAAAACGGAACCGAATCACACTAACTCAGTTCCGCTAAAATGCTATTTAGTACCAAAATATTTAGCAACGGCATAGTAATCAGAGAGATCAGGGAAATCCGGACCAGCTTTTGCAGGCATTCCCCCCGGGATAATTACATAGCGATGATAGTTGCCAGATGCTATTGTTTGGGGATCTGCATCTCCGGCCAGGTCGTGAAAGATAAGTACAATCTTTTCGGGTGCAAGTTCAGAGTTCAAAAACTGAGTGGTATTCTTAGAAATTGATTGAATAATTGAAAGGGCATGCGTTCTTGTGGATGTACCCGTACATCGAACATACACCATCACAGTACCGCTATCAATAATTTCCTCGTCAATAGCTGGCTCAGTAATGGGATATTCTCTTCTGGTTTGTCCAAAGAAATTAAATGCACTTGTTCAAACTGAAATTTCGAATTCTATCCACTCAGAGAAGATTACATTTGCAGTACCAGGCTCTCCCTGCGGCCCACGGTCACCAGTTGGTCCACGGTCTCCCTGAGGGCCTCTTTCACCCTGTGGTCCGGGGTCACCTTGTTGCCCATGAACTCCCTGCGTTCCCGGTTGGCCTTGTGCTCCTTCAGGACCGGCCGGGCTTTCACATGCAGCGCTAAAGAAAAACAAAGATAGCAGCAAGAGAAAAAGTATGCTTGTGGTTTTTTTTAATCACAATCACCTCCGTTTGTAATGTTAAAGTTGTACTTACATAAACTAAATATGTTGCTTCTAATCAATAGTATATCAGCAAATAGATGTGATTTAATTCTCCGACATAAAAGTGCGGTGAAATAAAAATTGTGAAAATTAATTGACCTCTGTTTGCTGAAAAAATCGTGTTAGATAGTAAGCTGCTTAATTGCTGTACAATATTTTGTATTCACTTAAATCCGCCGATAAATTAAAAATATCTATAAAACCATGAAAAAATATTACTTACTACTATTCACTTTACTTTTTTCACTAACTCTGTTTAGTTGCAGTGATAACAGTGTTGGCACATCGAACGACGAGCTTGATGAATGTTTTGGCACATCCATTCCATTTCCGGCTACGGCAACAATAACGGCTTGCATAGGGCGGCAGGCAGGGTCCGATTTGATACGAGGTGCAGTTTTTGAGCCGGGTATATCATGGTCAGAAACGCTGAAATTCTTCTCTGATAATTACAGCTCAGGCAGATGGAATCTTGTGAAAGAAGATATACCCACTACAACAGCTGGTGAGCGTACCGCAGAATGGGACATTATCGGGCCAGACTTCGATGTACTTATCTCTGTAACTGCTTTTGGCGAAGGAAGCAGCACATTTATGGTTGGCACCATTGGAATGTACGATTCGGGTGTGGTTAACTAATTCAATAAACCATCAATAAACAAATAGACGTATTCCACCAACAAAACCACAACATACCATGAAAAAGCTACTCACATACACAGGTTTGGCCATTTTGCTGGTTACAGGAATGGCAATAGCACCTATCACATTAGAGAGTGATAAGGGAGAGGAAATAGAGCAACAAACAACTGAGGAAATCAAGGTGACATATGTGCTTCGATTTGATGAATCATCCTATGGAAGTTTTGTTCGCCAAACTGGAGAACGCGGTGTCTCCCCAGCAGATTTTGGCAGATGGATTGCCGGTAATGGAACCGGAAGCGTACAGATTGGCAGAGATGGAGGCTACGCTCAAATAGAAAATTCAAAGCTTATCATCATGAAGATCGACAGAAGCGGAAGAATACTGGCAGAGCAGTCGGTGAATGTTTCACTTTCTGAACGGGGAGAGGTGCTGCGTTCTCCTCAAATTGCAGCAGTTATCGATAGAATGTTTCCGGGTAATATACTATACATGGGTGATTCCCTCATTTCTGATGGATTGTTTGCCTATGATGCTTTTTACCCGGTTCGCTCAATAGACAATGCAAAGAGAGCCTTTCAACAAAACGCAACCCGATACTTAGGCAGGCCACCGGGAAATGTTATGTCGGAGACGGCAGATCTGGATAACATGGTAGGAATAGGAATGATGCTGTGGCCCGATACAAGCCGCATGGATGATGCAGATAAAATTTCTGTACAGCCCTCGGGCGGCTTGTTTATTCTTATTCCTGATCAATTTTAAAGAAATACGATGGTGCGGAAATGCATAAACCATTGAAAAATTATCTGCTCATTGTGCTTTTTACGGCTGCATTTATTTGGTCATGCTCTGATGCAAACTCAGCAAATGAATTAGACGATGAGGACATAGGTGAGGTTACCTTCACAATTAGCGGAGATTTAGAAGGTACATCGTCAGGCGCTGCTTTTTTTGATAATAATACATCAGGCAATGGTGGTGATTACTACTTCGAACTGATTTTCATGGACGGAATAGACGGCCCCGAAACGTTTCGCTTTACGATTGGCCGGTATCGTGGTGAGTCGTTCTCGGCGCCCACACCCGGAACATACGAAATCGATGGGCGGCCATTCAATTTTACAGCAGCTTACGAGTATACAACCGGTAGTTTTACTGGAACCGAACAATATACAGACCAGTATTGCGAGGATGCCTTCGAAACCGGCGGCGAACTGGTCATAAGTTCTGTTTCCGATTCTCAAGTGAGTGGCAGTTTTAATTTTACAGTTGCCGGTTTTGATGATTTAACCGATTGTAACCTGCTTGGTTATGTAGAAATCTCCGGCAATTTCAGAGCTGTACCGTACGATAAATTATTCTTATAACCATCAAGCAAAACAAATAGTTAGTTATGATACGACACATCGTTCAATATCTGTCAATAGTAACAGGAGTGTTAATTTTAATATCCGGCTGTTCAGACAGCTCCTCAGACCCTGACCTGGGAGGTGATCTTGGTCAGGTTTCACTTACTGTGAGTGGTGATGTTCAGGGTGAAAAAACCGGCATGGCCGATTTTTATGGCCAAGATCTTGGTAGTTTACACTATTGGGAGCTAAGTTTTAATGACTTTAGTCCGCAAACTTACTCTTTACAACTATCACTTCAGGATTTTGAAGAAATTGAAAGGCCAGCTCCAGGTAGTTATGAAATAGGTTTTAACTCACCAAATCCATTTGGTGAGTCAGGCCCTCCGGTATTCACAGCAATCTATACACATATACCAAATGGAAGTTTTACGGATGCCGTAGAATATAGCAGCGGCATACTTTGCGGTGATGATAGAACTCAATGGGGCACACTGGTGATTTCAAGCTCAACTTCCTCAGAGGTGAGCGGATCATTTACTTTTTTTGCAATCGATATTGATATCGACAACTCCGGTAACTGTGTAATTCTCGGCGAGATCGAAGTTGCCGGAGAGTTCAGTGCAAGGGCGCGTCAATTCTGATTTTTTTCAAACAAAAGATTAAAAAAACATCAAAGCTATGAATAATAAAGTTATTCGATACCTGAAAACTATCACGATAATCGCACTGCTTACCTTCTTTGCGTCTTGTGCAGGGAATGGAGACAGTTCGGATGCCACAATCAGCCAAGAAAATGACCTTGCAGAACAGCGAACTCCACAAGTTACTTCTGAGGAAGTTTTCGGTATGGCTGACTGGGGAACCGGAGAACCAAAACCAATACATATGGTAACTTGTGGTTTTGATGGACATGGCTTATACAGCATTTGGGGCCGGGGTGAACTGTTCTCTGTGAGAGTGGAGTTTCCGGAGTCCGATGGTGAGGTTGATTTTGAGAATCCTCAAGATGTAATTCTCAATTTTGAACGTGACCACGAGTATGGCCCCTTCAGGTTTCACATGTTAGGCTCGATGGGTATGACGGGAGAAGTTTCTGCATCGCTTGAGGGGGCGAGTGGAGAAGCAGTGTTACAATATAGCAATTTAGAAATCGACGGTTCTCTTCTAACCTATGATTTAACCTGTTCACATGATCGAAACCGGCGCCGTCTTTAGAGTGCCAGTCTGAATTAAATTGATTCACAAATAACAAACCAAAACAGACAGAAAAATGATAAGGATATCAGAAGTAAACAGATTACCTGCTGTGGGGGTTTTCATAACAATAATTGCGTTTTTATTGATCTCCTGTGGCACCGAAAGTAACGATATTGATGAGACCGATGGTTTTAGAGATGGAATTTTAAACGAAATTTGGGAGCTGCTGGATGAAGGTATGATCAGTTCCTTAGAGAATGATCTTGGCATGCCAATCCATCGTGGGGCAAATCCTCCTGACTTTTCTGCATTTTTTGATGAAGAAATGAGGGGTGATGGCGTTACATTTGAGATGGCACCTCACTTATTACATAGATCAACTGTTGAAAGTGATCAAGGCAACAATGAGCCGGGAACTCCCTGGGCGCCTCGTGCTTTTCGGTTCAGCAATCAGAATCTGCAAAATTATACCATCAATTTTGCAACAAGAGCATCCCAGACTGATGACAATACAGTCGCTGCAAACGGATCATACATTATTGGCTTCGATAATCACTTCACCATGTTTGCATTTTTGGAAAATGTTCGAGGTGAAGGAGTTGTAAAAAGCCTGCGCATGTTTTCGGGTATTCTGACAGATCAGGGAGTATCCGAACCGTATACCAGTACATTTATGATTGATAATAGTGGAATAAGAGGAGTTATACCCAATGGTACGGGGCGCTCATTTGTGGATGGAGACGACTTCGCAGAGATCATACCATGGCCGGAAGGAAATTCCATGAGCATAGAAAATCAAGTTTATACAGATCTTGAAAATGAGATTTATAAGTAGCTGATGTAGTGATAATTAGTTGATGAAATAACTGAATCCACGCTGCGATTAAATTTTAGCTGCTCTCACGATCTCACGTATGGATAGTATTCTCGTTTGCCGGTTTAAATATATGTACAAAATATGTACATTCATGCATGGCAAAACCTCTTCGTGGGCGCGGATCAGCCCATAACCCTAAAAATCGGTTCAGGAACACGCACCTTCAATATGATATTAATGAAGAGACCGGAATCCTTCAAAAGCCAAAAACACAACTTTTAAAAGATCACACATCCGGAATCATCTCCAGAAACAATAGTCCGGATATCGGCTTTGACGTGAGTGTAAATCCATACCGTGGCTGTGAACATGGGTGTGTGTATTGCTATGCCCGTCCCACGCACGAATTCCTGGGAATGAGCGCCGGGCTCGATTTTGAGTCGAAAATCGTAGTGAAGTGCGATGCACCGGATCTGCTTCGAAAAGAGCTGGCCAAAACATCCTGGAAGCCGCAAACCCTGGTGATGAGTGGTGTGACCGATCCCTATCAGCCCATCGAAAAAAAACTGGAGATAACCAGGGGTTGTGTTGAAGTGCTGGCGGAATGTTATCATCCACTGGTCATCATCACAAAAAATTACCTGGTTACACGGGATATTGATTTACTATCAAAACTGGCTGAAAAATATGCTGTGCGGGTGGTTCTCTCCATTACATCATTGGACCCATCCATCACAGAAACCATGGAGCCAAGAACATCAAGACCCCAAAAACGCCTGAAAGCGGTGCGTGAACTCACAGCTGCAGGAATACCGGTTCATGTAAACATCGCCCCGGTCATTCCCGGTTTAACGGATGATGAAATTGTGCCAATTATGGAGGCAGCGGCAGAAGCCGGGGCAAATTCGGTATCACTGGTTAATCTGAGATTGCCGTTGGGTGTAAAGGATCTGTTCATCAAGTGGCTGGAGGACCATCACCCAAACCGAAAGGAGAAAGTTCTGAACCGAATTAAAAGCCTGAAAAATGGAAAGCTAAACAGATCAGAGTTTGGCGAAAGGTTTCGCGTTGAAGGCCCATATGGAGAGCAGGTGCGGCAGCTTTTGAACATACATTCAAAAAGGCTTGGGTTAAATCAAGATAAAGTGTCTTTGAATCCCAATGAATTTATAAGACCGGAGATGGGTCAGCTGCGACTGTTTTGAATGTTGACGATTGTGATGTCAATTATAAAATGACGAACTAGACCTGACAGCATTCCCTGTGTTTTTCAGGGTATCTGTCAGCGTCGGTAACTTTGAGTAAAAAGTTCGCTCAGAAATCAACGCTGTCAGATCCAGTAGGTGCTGACAGGTTTTGATTAACATTTTATACAAAGGCTATGGTTAAACAGAGAGCGATTACCACTTTCAACAAAACATTTTCATCGACACACAATTGACAAGTTATCACTCTACTGAGAATGATTAGCAGATTGTAACTGAGAAAATTGGATTTAATTTTCCTTATTTTTTGTTTCAGGAAGAGCATATATACAATCAAAAACAGAATTCAATTTTTATGGCAGCAGTACAATCAACGATGCTCGAACTCGGTACAAAAGCTCCCGGCTTTTCGCTAAAAGATGCCGTTTCGGGCAAAACCGTATCACTTCGCGATTACAAGGGAAACAGGGGAGTTCTGGTTATGTTCATATCGAACCACTGCCCGTATGTAAAACTAATCAAAGAACATTTGGCTCAATTTGCAGCCGATTATATGCCAAAAGATGTGGCGGTGGTTGCAATCGCATCAAACGATGTTGAAAACTACCCGGATGACAGCCCCGAAAAAATGAAAGAGGATGCCGAAAAGTTTGGATACCCGTTCCCCTATCTTTTTGATGAAACACAAGAGGTGGCAAAAGCTTACAAAGCCGCCTGTACACCCGATCTCTTTCTGTTTGATGAAAAGCACGAACTCTACTATCGGGGACAGTTTGATGATGCCCGGCCAAAGAACGATATCAAGCCAACAGGTAAAGATTTAAGAGAAGCCACAGACCTTATGCTGGCCGGTAAACCTGCACCTGAAACTCAGATTCCAAGCATAGGCTGTAATATTAAATGGAAAAAAGGGAATGAACCGGAGTACTTTGGCTGATAGCATGACAACGGATATTTCCTCCCTGCGAGAACGATATACAAAAGGCACCCTGGATGAGTGCAACCTTCCCGTTAACCCTGTTCATCTTTTTCGGAACTGGTTTGACGATGCCATACAGGCCGGCATACATGAGCCTAACGCTATGGCACTTGCCACAGTTGATGCCGGGTGCAATCCGAATGTACGGTACGTATTGATGAAAGGGTTAAGTGAAGCATCCATCCGGTTTTTCACCAATTATGAGAGCAGAAAAGCCACAGAAATTGAGGCAAATCCCACTGTATCTGTTCTCTTTTGGTGGGGAGAACTGGAGAGACAAGTACGCATTCGCGGTTCAGTGAAAAGAATATCAGAAGCTGAAAGTGAGACATATTTTAATTCCAGGCCTGCCGAGAGTCAAATCGGGGCGTGGGCATCGCCGCAAAGCAGTGAAGTTAAAAACAGGGAAGAGCTGGAAAGCCGTTTTCAAGAAACAAAAGAGAAATTTGCTGATGGAAACATACCGAAACCTCCGTTCTGGGGAGGATATGAGATTCTTTTTTCATCGATGGAATTTTGGCAGGGGAGGCCCGGAAGAATGCACGACCGTGTAGAGTTTATCCTACAAAATGGAGAGTGGACCAGGCGAAGGCTGGCACCGTAACCATGGGCAAGAAAAATAAAACCGGCCGCATTGCAGAGGTAAATCAGTTTCCCCATGTGATTCAGTATGTGGATTTTGAAGATGAACATGAACTGAAAGGAAAATGGGCAAGCGAGGAGTTTAATCATGAAAACCCGATTACCCTTGAACTTGCCTGTGGGAAAGGGGAATACAGTGTTAATCTTGCGAAAAAATTTCCCGGGCGTAACTTTATTGGCGTTGATATTAAAGGCCCCAGAATTTGGGTAGGCGCTAAAGAAGCCGTAGAGCAAAACATCACCAACGTACGGTTCCTGCGCGCATTTATTGACCATCTCGAGAATTACTTTTCAAAAGGTGAAGTGGAAGAGATCTGGATTCCATTTTCTGATCCCTACTTAAAAAAGCCGAAAAAGCGGCTCACATCACCAAAATTTCTGAATATTTATAGAAAGGTTTTAAAACCGTGGGGTACTATACACCTGAAAACAGACTCAAAAGTGCTGTACAATTATACACTTGATGTAATCAAGAGAGAAGATCTGAATGTTATTACCCGAATAGATGATGTGTATCGGGATGCACCGGAGCACGAATTGCTTACCTCCATTCAAACCTATTACGAAAAAATGCATCTTAAAGAAGGCAAAACGATTCACTATGTAGCCTTTCAGCTCACACCTTAACAGGATGATTTTGTCTGCTCACGATTAATTCATTACTGAAAATCCTGCCTGCTTCTTGACTTTAAACACAATTTTGATAAATTAATGCTGTTTACTTAACAGTGTTAACCTTTGTTTAAATGGCATTACGGGAAGAAATTTTAGAAGTCAGCAAGGATATTTTAATCCAGGATGGGTTCAGTAAAATGTCGATGCGCCGAATTGCCCGTCGTGCCAACGTAACCGCTACAAGCATCTATCTCTATTTCGAGAATAAAGATGACCTGCTTTTGGCACTTATTGAGGAGAGTATCAATGACCTTAAAAGTGCACTGCAAGAAGTTGTGGTTCCCGGAAAAGATTTTATTCAACAGCTTGAAGATATGGCTAAGGCGTACATCCGCTTTGCTTTAGAGCACCCGAAAGAGTATGAAATTATTTATATGGTCAGGCCCGAAGAGATGCCGAAATATCCACGTGAAAAGTTTAACGAAGTAAGAAGTGCATACGAACTTCTTGCGGGAATTATAAGCAGAGGTAAGGAGCAGAACCTGATTGAGGTGGACGACCCGCTTATTTCAGCCTATACCATCTGGGCGCAGATACACGGTGTGGTTTCTGTGATAATAAATAAGAGGCTCGATACCCGTATACAACGGGAGAAATTCACTGAACAGGCTGTTGATCACATTATTAAAGGATTTATTATACAAAAAACACCGGCATAACAGGAGGAAACTATGGAATCACTAATTCAGCAGTACGCATTTTTTCAGAACCTGCCTTTATGGGCATCAATTGCATCTGTTTTAATCGTTTTTTTGATCATGGCATACAGGGGGCTGCCACTCTGGGTATGGGCTGTAACAGGTTTTGTTGCACTTACAGGTTTCAATGCGCCGATATGGCTGTTAAGCGTATTCGCTGCACTTATAGTGCTCTTCAATGTGAAGCCGGTGAGGAGAACGCTTCTTTCATCTCCCATCATGAAAACACTGGACGCACTGAATATTTTGCCTGCCATATCAGAGACGGAACAGACAGCTATCGATGCGGGTACTGTTTGGGTAGAGGGCGAACTTTTTTCCGGAAAACCCAACCTGAAACGGCTCAGTGAAGAAGAATATCCTGAATTAACTGAGGCTGAGCGTGCGTTCATGGATGGCCCGGTGGAAAAACTTTGTTCGATGGTTTCTGATTGGGAGCTATATCAGCGAAAGGATTTTTCAGAAGAAACATGGAAATATTTAAAAGAGAAACGCTTTCTTGGGCTCATTATCCCGGAAAAGTATGGCGGCTACGGTTTCTCCGCTAATGCACATAGTGCCATTGTTGCAAAACTTGCATCACGCTGTGGCCCTCTCGCGACAACTGTAATGGTGCCAAACTCATTGGGGCCTGCTGAGCTGTTAATGCACTACGGTACCGAAGAGCAAAAAAATCACTATTTGCCAAAACTGGCCAAAGGTGAAGAAATACCATGTTTTGCACTTACGGAGCCGAATGCAGGCTCTGATGCAGGTGCCATGCAGAGCCACGGTGAGGTTTTTAAAGGAGATGACGGTGCTCTTTATTTACGGCTGAACTGGGATAAGCGCTACATCACACTGGCAGCCATCTCTACAGTAATTGGCCTGGCCTTTAAACTTTCTGACCCGGAAAATCTGCTCGGAAAAGGAACGGAGCTTGGAATTACATGTGCCTTGGTACCGAGTGATACGAAAGGGGTAGAACTTGGCAAACGCCATGATCCGCTTGGAGTGCCATTCTACAACTGCCCAACTCGCGGAAAAGATGTGGTTGTTCCGGTTGATGCTATTATCGGCGGAAAAGAGGGTGCGGGCAATGGCTGGAGAATGCTAATGGAATCACTTGCTGTAGGGCGGGGAATTTCACTGCCGGCGCAGGCCATTGGCGGAGCAAGAACGGCAACACGAGCCGTGGGCGCATATGCTGCAATCAGAAAACAGTTCGGCATCAATATTGGTAAATTTGAGGGAATTGAAGAACCAATGGCACGCATCGGGGGGTATACCTACCTGATGGATGCAGCACGCGGATATATCTGTGCCGCACTTGATAAAGGAGCAAAGCCGGCTGTTGTTACCGCAATTGCCAAGTACAACTTCACAGAGTTGGGCCGCGAAATTATTAACGACTCCATGGACATTGTTGGCGGTGCAGGTATTTCAAGAGGGCCGCGGAATATTTTTGCCCACTCATATATTTCAACGCCAATTGCAATTACAGTTGAGGGTGCAAACATCCTTACCCGTACGCTTATGATCTTTGGTCAGGGCGCTATCAGAAGCCATCCGTATGCGCTGAAAGAGATTGAAGCACTGATGAACAAAGATGTAAAGCAGTTTGATGATAATTTCTGGAGCCACATAGGCCATGTAGTGCAAAACAAAGTACGTGCACTTATGCTGAGCGTAACCCGCGGGCGATTGGCAACATCCCCGGTAAAAGGCCCGGCTGCCAAATATTACAGAAAGCTGGCATGGGCCTCTGCTTCGTTTGCTTTTATGGCCGATATCGCTCTTGGCTCGTATGGGGGAGGATTAAAAATGAAAGAAAAAATTGCCGGCCGTTATGCAGATATCCTCAGCTGGATGTTTCTCGCCACGGCTACACTCAGACGATATGAAGCAGATGGCAAGCAAAAGGAAGATCGCGAGTTCTTCGAGTGGGCAATGCAGCATGCGTTCCACAGAATACAGGTTGCTTTCGATGAGATCTATTCCGAAATCCGTATGCCGGGATATAGCTGGGCCTTCCGCGGTCCGATAGCGCTATGGTCCCGAATAAACAGAATTGGTAAAAAACCATCTGATGACCTCGGGCAGAAAGTTGCGCAGGCTATGCAGATGCGTGGTGACCAGCGAGACAGGCTCACAGCGGATATCTACCTGCCACTAAGCCGAAACGAGGCAATTGGGAAGTATGAGTATGCCATGAAGCAGATCGAAAGTTCGTACCCGATTTACAAAAAACTGTACAAGGCCACCAAGGCAAAAGAGATCGCCAAAGATCATGTACTGAAGCAGCTTGAACCGGCTCTTGCCAAGGGCATTATCACACCGGGGGAAGCTGAACAGGTACAAAAAACCGAGGAAGCCAGGTTCGATGCAATTTTGGTGGATGAATTTACACTTGAAGAGTACGATCGCGGTACAGCAGCCGTTCCGGAATCAAAGGGCTATGTTAATCCTGAAAAGGATACGGTTCTGCTTTGATTTACATCATCGAATAGATGCAATCTCCGGAAGCCTAAAATATGCACTAAACTTTGAAGTGTGAACAATTTGATTTACTAAAGAATACAAATCATTCTGCTTCGTTAGTAAACAAGATAATTTCCCAATCCCAACCTGCAGGTCTTTTGGACTGCGGGTTTTTTTATTGTTTCTGACAATTCATTAACCTGAGTTCGGGATAAAATCTTTGAATTTGGCAACCAAAAAGTCCCTCCTTCTCAAGGAAGGGCTCCGAGCGTTAGCGATTCCCGCGAAAGCGAAACGCTTTTTCCAAATTCTTTTATTGATCTCACGTTAATTACACTAATTTAAACCTGCAATCGAAACAGGATCCTGGAATTTTTTAACGTCTTACCATTCGACTTTCCAGACGTGTAAATCAACGCAACGCAATCTAAGCATGAATAGATCGGGTTAACTAATGTGTATTCAAAAGCTGGATTCTTTGTCTATATTTTTGATTAGTATAGCTTTTCTGCTTTCTCAGCGGATGTGAGAATTCCTTTTATCATTGCTGAGCTGAAACCACCGTGTTCCATCTGGTTGAGACCTGAAATTGTGCACCCTTTTGGCGTTGTAACCCTGTCAATTTCATATTCAGGGTGATTATGCATGGCATTAAGAAGCGAAGCTGCACCTTTTGCGGTTTGAGCTGCCATAGCCAGTGCTTCCTGCGCGTTAAAACCAATTTCAATACCTCCCTGCGAAGCTGCCCGGATCGCTCTAAGAAAGAAGGCTATGCCGCAGGCGCAAAGAGCCGTGGCTGAGGTCATCTGCTCTTCACGGATTACCTGCGTTTGTCCAACGGTATCGAAAATAGCTTTGGTTATATCGATTGCAATTTTACCTGTGGCATCAGAGCAGATGCAGGTCATCGATTCCCTGATGGCAATGGCTGTGTTCGGCATGGCTCTCGCAATAGGCACACTCGCAGGCACTTTCCCTGCTATATCTGAAATTTTAGCACCAGACACTACAGAGATGAGGATATGCTTTTCAGGCTCTATTGCTGATGAAATTTCATCAAGCAATCCATCAAGCTGGTGAGGTTCAACACAAAGAATAATGACATCCGAATTGTTAACGGCTTCGAGATTGTTGGAGGTAACCCGGAAATCTTTTTCTTTGAAAGAGTGCAGTTTTTCCACACGCCTTCTTGTAAGGTACATCTGCTCGGGCGAAAAGACTCCGGAGGCATGTAGTCCATTTGCGATAGAGCACCCAAGATTACCAGCTCCCAGTATAGCTGCTTTTTTAGAGTTTAAATCCATGTTGTTTCACCTCATGTTATGGTTTGTTTGCATCAACTAACTAAATACTTCAGGAATCAGCAAGAAGTTGTTGACTAAAAAATGATGGAAAAGATGGAAGCGCTTTTAATCTACGGGCAAAGATAACATCAGAATTATCTTATAGTAAGCAGGTGATATGATGAAAATTTCTTATTTTTACTGCCTATAAATTTTCCTGAAAAATAGTTTTTGGAAGCAGAAACAAGATTGAAAAGTAAGGGTTGATCAACTATTTCTATTAAAAAAGGAAAAATCCTTACAGGCAATGAGAAGAACATGAGAATCTTAAAATTTGGCGGCAGCTCAGTAGGAACACCCGATGCACTAAGCCGTGTGATGGAAATCATTGAAAGCAGAAAAGAAAGCGGCCGGCTTGTGGTTGTGGTTTCTGCGTTTCGGGGAGTTACAGATCAACTAATTGGGATGGCAACATTTGCTGCAATGGGGAAAGAAGATTTCCGCCCCATGCTTATCGAAATAGAACAGCGCCATATCGAAACAATCAACACACTTATCTCAGCGAAAAACAGGAGCGAGGTAATCACATCGTTCAAAATGATGCTCAATGAGCTTGAAGATGTGTTGCAGGGAGTTTTTCTGATTCGTGAACTTACCAAAAAAACACTGGATTTCGTGGTTGGTTTTGGTGAACGGTTCTCAGCAAGGATTTTATCAGCCGCATTGGTTGACCGCGGACTCCCGGCACTATTTACGGATACCAGATCGCTGATTAAGACGGATAGTACATTTGGTTCTGCCCGTGTACTCACTGCACAAACATTTCAAAATATCAGGGAATATCTTGAGGATAATGAAACCTCGATTGTGATTGCCACAGGCTTTATCGCATCAACCAATATCGGGGAGTCAACCACTCTCGGAAGGGGAGGCTCCGATTATACCGCTTCCCTTTTTGGTGCAGCAGCACAAGCAGATGCCGTTGAAATCTGGACCGATGTTGATGGTTTGATGACGGCAGATCCCCGCAAAGTGAAACACGCATTTTCTGTTGAGTATGCATCATACGAGGAGGCAATGGAACTTTCCCATTTTGGTGCAAAAGTGATTTATCCGCCAACAATTCAGCCTGCATTAAAATCGGGCATTCCCCTCGTCATCAAAAATACCTTTAAGCCGGAACACCCCGGCACCTGGATTAAGAAAGAGGTAAAGGAGAAAAAGGGAATAATTCGGGGAATTTCATCCATCGAAAATACATCTCTTATTACCATAAAAGGAAGCGGGATGATTGGAGTATCGGGCGTGTCGGCGCGTCTTTTTGGTGCGCTTGCGAAAGAAAATATCAACATCATTTTGATCACTCAGTCTTCATCAGAACACACCATTACACTGGCAGTTATGCCATACGATGCAGACACCGCCAAGTGGATGATTGAGGAGGAGTTCAGCGAAGAGATAAAAGCAGATGTTATTGATGAGATTCGAATAGAGACCGACCTCTCTGTGATAGCCGTTGTGGGTGATAACATGCGCCAGATTCCCGGAATTGCAGGCAGGGTGTTTCAATCACTCGGCAGAAACGGAATCAACATTGTGGCGATAGCTCAGGGCTCATCCGAAAGAAATATCAGTTTTGTGGTAAACCGCAGAAATGAGAAAAAAGCGATGAATACGTTGCACGATGCTTTTTTCTTGTCCGGCGTGAAGACGATGAATCTGTTCCTGGTAGGAACAGGGCTTATCGGCAGTAAATTACTTGAGCTTATCAGTGAGCAAAGCGGTGAATTATATGAAAACTATCAGATAGATCTTAAGCTTAAAGGGTTGGCCAATACCCGGAAAATGGTTGTGACGGATCAATCTATTTCTCTCACAGATTGGCGGGATGAACTTGATGAGATTAACCTTGAAACCGATTTATCTTCGTTTATTTCTGAAATGATAGATATGAACCTGCCAAACACGGTTTTTATTGATTGTACGGCAAGCGGGGATATTAAAGAGTATTACGAAGATATTTTAAAAGCGAGTATCTCTGTTGTTACGCCGAACAAAATGGCGAACACATCGAAACAGGAGTTTTTTAACCTACTGCATCAAACAGCCCAAAAACATAACAGCGGTTTCCGGTACGAAACCAATGTAGGGGCAGGGCTCCCAATTATAGGAACCATTAACGAAATGGTTTCAACCGGTGATAATATTGAGCGAATTGAAGGGGTGCTCTCCGGTACGTTGAGTTATCTGTTTAATTCGTATGATGGCTCCATGAGCTTCAGCGAGCTGGTAAGACAGGCAAAAGAGATGGGTTTTACAGAACCCGACCCGAGGGAAGATCTGAACGGGCACGATGTAGGCCGGAAACTATTGATTCTGGCACGTGTTGCAGGATTTACGCTTGAATTCGATGATATTGAAATCGAAAATCTTGTGCCTGAAAAAGCGCGGGAAGCTGAAGATATCGATGAATTTTTTACCAAGCTGAAACTGTACGATGATGAATTTAAAACCCTTGTAAAAAGTGCCGCTGATGCAGGGAAAAAATTATGCTACATTGCCCGTTTTGAAAAAGGCAAAGCAGAAGTTAAACTGAAGCAAGTTGATGTTTCACATCCATTTTATAATCTAACAGGCACCGACAATATTCTCGCTCTATATTCATCGCACTATAATGAGAATCCGCTGGTTGTAAAAGGGCCCGGTGCCGGCGCCAGTGTAACCGCAGCAGGGATTATTGCTGATATTCTGAGGGTTGCAAACACCAAGGCTTACAGTAATGCCGGTTGGTAACTTGAAAATATAAACTATGCCATCAACTAAATCGGTTCGGGTTTTTGCACCAGCTACAGTAGCCAATGTGGCTTGCGGGTTTGATGTGCTCGGTTTCGCAATCCACGGGCTGGGCGATTATGTAACGGCACGCTTTGTTGATCAAGGCGGACTCGGCATTGAATCCATCACCGGCGATGGCGGAAGGCTGCCTAAGGAGACATCAAAAAATACGGCGGGGCTTGCGGCTCTGGCACTGTTGAAAAAAGCCGGCAAAGAGAGTGGGGCGAATATTCAGTTATCGATTGAGAAAAATATGCCGCTTGGCAGCGGGCTTGGTTCAAGTGCGGCAAGTTCAGCAGCTGCAGTTGTTGCGGTCAATGAACTTATCGGCAAGCCATTTTCTGTACAGGAATTGCTCCCCTTTGCGGTTGAGGGAGAAATGGCCGCAAGTGGTTCTGCTCATGCAGACAATGTTGCTGCGGCACTTTTTGGCGGATTTATTCTGGTAAAAACTCACAATCCGCCCGATGTAATTTCACTGCCAACACCTTCTAAACTGCACTGTACCATTATACATCCTTCCATAGAAATACAAACCCGCAACAGCCGCATGATCCTCAAGAAAGATGTGCTCCTTGAGAAAGCTGTTACGCAATGGGCAAATCTTGGTGCACTTGTGGCCGGGCTCTATACTGAAGATTATGAGCTGATTAGCCGCTCTCTTCATGACGAAATAATTGAACCTGTTCGATCCATTCTGATACCCGGTTTTGCTGATATGAAACAGGCAGCGATCGATGCAGGCGCACTGGGGTGCAGTATTTCCGGGTCTGGCCCATCGATTTTTGCACTTAGCATATCGAAAAAAGAAGCAGAAAGTATTGGTAATAGTATGGGCAGTGTTCTTAAGAAAATAGGGCTGGAGTATCACACTCATGTATCAGAAATTAATACTACCGGAGCGCACGTAGTAAAAGCATGAGGTTTGTAAGCACAAATAGAGAAGCCCGTCCGGTTGGTTTTCTGGAAGCGATGAAGCAAGGCCTCGCACCTGATGGCGGCCTCTATATGCCTGAGGCTGTACCTACACTTGAGAATAATTTCTGGAAATCACTTCATCAGCATTCATTCCATGAAATTGCCTTCAGAATGGCGCTTCCCTATCTGGAGGGTGAACTTTCAGAAGAAGTAATCCATGCTGTAATAACCGATGCAATTGATTTTCCTCTTAAGCTGAAAAGCCTTGAGAACAGCCATTTTGTACTGGAGCTTTTTCACGGCCCCACACTCGCTTTTAAGGATTTTGGAGCCAGATTTATGGCGCGTCTGTTTTCTGAAAGTGCCGGAAAGAAGCAGAAAGAAGTTACAATTCTTGTTGCTACATCGGGTGATACAGGAAGTGCTGTGGCTCGGGGATTCTATAAGGTGCCCGGAGTAAGAGTTTGCTTGCTCTACCCGAAAGGGAAGGTGAGCCCACTGCAGGAAAAACAGATGGCCACACTTGGAGAAAACATCACAGCACTTGAAGTTGAAGGTGTATTTGATGATTGCCAAAGGCTTGTTAAAGAGGCTTTTGTGGATGATGATTTGAACCGGACATTACAGCTCAGTTCTGCTAATTCCATAAACATTGCTCGTCTTTTGCCGCAATCTTTCTACTATGCGTATGCCATCGCTGAACTGCAAAAAAAAGGTATTAACGATGTGACTTTCTCTGTTCCAAGTGGAAATTTTGGAAACCTGACCGGTGGCCTTTTAGCAAAAAAAATGGGATTACAGGTTCAGAAGTTTATCGCCGCAACCAATGTGAATGATGTGGTTCCTAAATTTCTAAAAGGATCAGGATTCTCTCCCAAAGCATCTGTTCAAACCATATCAAATGCAATGGATGTTGGCAATCCAAGCAATTTTGTGAGGATGCTGAATCTTTATGGCGGCTCTGAAGATGCACTTCGCAGTGATCTTCCCGGCTATTCATATAGCGACTCAGAAACCATCGAAACAATTCTCAGTGTTTATGAAGAGGAAAATTATCTTCTTTGCCCGCATACGGCAGTTGGCTATCGGGCGGCTTCTGAACTTAAAGTTTCAGATCCGGATGCTCTAACCACTGTTACTCTGGCAACGGCACATCCAATAAAATTCCGTGACGTTATTGAAAAAGAGCTGAATACTAAACTGGAAGTGCCGCAACAACTGATGAGCGATCTTCAGCGTGAGAAAAAAACCATACCAATGAGTAGCAACTTTGATGAGTTTAAATCATTTCTGCTTGGATATTAACCGGCGCAACTCCGGCGGTAAACCGATGCAGGTTTTTGGTATCTTGTCTTATCTAATTTTCATTTCCATCATAAATAATGAAACCCGAATTCATCTACTTCGACCTTGATAATACACTGCTTGATCACTCATCGGCAGAAAAAGAGGCCCAAACCGATATTTATCACTCCTACCCCGAACTGCAGCAAGTTCCGCTCGATGAATGGCTCTCTGCCTACAAAGCACTGAACCATCAGCTATGGCTAAGTTATCAAAACGGGATGATTGACCGGCAGGAGCTTCAAAGAACAAGATTTAAGGGAAGTATGGAGCAGCTGGGCCTCGATACTGCACGCAGCGAGGAAATCGGTTCAAACTACATGCAGCAGTACAGAAAACATTGGAACTGGCTTGATGGCGCCCGTGATGCGTTCGATGCCATTCGCCGGCACTACCCTGTTGGTATCATCACAAATGGTTTTACAGAAACACAGCAGAAGAAGTTCGAATTCATGGGGCTAAAGGAGTATTGCGAGATATTTATCATCTCCGAAGAAGTGGGTGTTATGAAACCGCATCATAAGGTTTTTGATGTAGCCACCGAAAAGGCCGGGGTTAATCGTGATAGTATTTTGTACGTGGGCGATTCCTACTCATCTGACATTAAAGGGGGGAGGCAAGCGGGTTGGAAAACGGCCTGGTATACTGCCTTCACGAATGGCATGGATTCTTCACACCATTCAGAAGCTGATTTTTCTTTTGACGAATTCCCCGAACTTGTCAGCTTTCTTACCGCATAGCTAAGGAAATAATCTATGATCGGGAGATCATCTTTTCTTATTTTTCTTCACCATTTCTTACAAAAATTAAATCAATCAGATGTCGCAACGAACCACTCAGGAACCGGAAGTAACTCTCGAACTTGCAATTGATCACGGTCTGTTGGCCGAAGAGTTCGAAATGATAAAAAATTACCTGGGCAGAGTGCCTACGTTTACCGAGCTGGGTGTCTATTCTGTGATGTGGAGTGAGCACTGCTCCTACAAAAACTCCAT
Organism: Balneolaceae bacterium; assembly: GCA_007693395.1. Lineage (GTDB taxonomy): Bacteria > Bacteroidota > Rhodothermia > Balneolales > Balneolaceae > Rhodohalobacter. The sequence continues at coordinate 21,097 of REDS01000067.1, forward strand.
TCTCGAAATCAAGAAACTGCCCCGTGAGGGAGAGCAGCTTCTGGTGGAAGCCGGGGAGGAGAATGCCGGTTTGGTAGATATTGGCGACGGCCTTGCGTGTGCGTTCAAAGTTGAAAGCCACAACCATCCCTCGGCCATTGAGCCCTATCAGGGTGCGGCTACCGGTGTGGGGGGGATTCATCGCGATATTTTTACGATGGGAGCTCGCCCTGTTGCTTCTCTGAACTCTCTGCGGTTCGGAAATATGGACAATCCACGGGTTCGCTACCTGCTTGATGGCGTAGTGAGAGGTATTTCTGATTATGGCAACTCGTTTGGAATACCAATGGTTGGCGGTGAAATCTATTTTGATGAAGCGTATGAGGGTAATCCGCTTGTGAATGCCATGAGCGTGGGTATTGTGAAGGTTGGCGAAACGGCATCTGCAATTGCAAAAGGAATTGGAAACCCGGTACTAATTGTAGGTTCCAGCACCGGCCGGGATGGCATTCACGGTGCAACGTTTGCATCGGAAGATATTAGTGCAGAAAGTGAAGCAAAACGGCCAAGTGTGCAGGTTGGTGATCCGTTTACTGAAAAACTGCTGCTCGAAGCAAGCCTCGAAGCATTAAAAACCGGTGCTGTGGTTGGGATGCAGGATATGGGTGCGGCGGGGATTGCATGCTCCACATCAGAGATGACAGCCAAAGGAGGCCAGGGGATGAAAGTTGATCTGGACAAAGTACCCGCCCGCGAAGATGGGATGACAGCCTACGAGCTTCTGCTGAGTGAAAGCCAGGAACGTATGCTTGTGGTGGCAGAGAAGGGCAGAGAACAGGAAATTATTGATGTGTATGATAAATGGGATCTTCACGCAGTGGTAATTGGTGAGGTGGTTGATGGCGAAGATGTAACTTATTGGAAAGATGGTGAAATCAAGGCACAGATCCCCGCCGATTCACTCGTGCTTGGCGGTGGTGCACCGCAGTATGTACGTGAAGCCGAACGGCCTGCATATCTTGATGATGTTCAGGGATTTGATGTTGACAGCCTGAATCATCCTGATGATCATAACGAAATTGTAAAGAAATTGCTGAGTTCTCCAAATATCGCTTCCAAGCGATGGGTACATGAGCAGTACGATACAATGGTACGAACAAATACTGTAAATGCCCCGGGCGCTTCAAACTCCGGTGTTATCCGAATTAAAGGATCGAAAAAAGGACTGGCAGCCAAAACAGATTGTAACGGCCGTTATGTGTACCTGAACCCACGAAAGGGCGGACAGATTGCTGTTGCAGAATCTGCCCGAAATGTGGTATGCAGTGGTGCAAAGCCGGTTGCCATTACCAATTGCCTTAATTTCGGGAACCCCTACAAACCCGATGTTTACTGGACATTCAAAGAAGCTCTTGGTGGTATGGGAGATGCTTGCCGTGCTCTCGGTACTCCGGTAACCGGTGGGAATGTGAGTTTATATAATGAAAATCCAAAAGGGGCAATTTTCCCTACTCCGGTAATTGGTATGCTGGGAATAGTTGAAGATGTGGAGAAGCACACCATGACTCCCGGCTTTAAAAACGAGGGAGATACTGTATTCTATGTAGGGGCAGACCGTAAAGGCCTCGGTGGAACAGAATATCTGAAAGCCATCCATGGATTAACCATTGGTGATGCACCGGATATTGATCTGGATTTGGAAGTTAAATTACAGGAAATTCTGCTCGAGCTGATTAAATCAGGCATGGTCAATGCCGCCCATGATTGCTCGGATGGAGGACTGGTTGCCACACTTTGCGAAATGGCAATCTTCTCTGGTATTGGAGCGAATCTTTCTCTTGATGATCTTAACGGAACAGTTTATGAAAAACTCTATAGTGAAGCACAGTCTGGTGTGGTTGTAACTGTGGCACCTGCCAACCTACCGACTTTTGAGAAAAAGCTTGCAGAAAGTCAGCTTTCGTACACAAAAATTGGAAAAACCGGTGGAACAGCACTGAGTATAGATTCATATCTGAATCTTTCAATCGAAGAACTATCTATGCCTTACGAAGCCGCAATTCCTGAAGCTATGGAACAGAATTAATTTTAACAGGTACCGTGGCTGAATACTATAAGTCACGGTGTGTCATGTTTTTTTGCTACCTGCTCCCAGTTGCCCGTGGCGGGAGAGACTGCAGATATTCAAACAGCCCCGAGAGCTCTTCGTCGGTCATGTAGCCAAACACCTGCCACGGCATAAATTCCTGCTCCATCACGTGTCCTTCAAGGTTAATTCCATCCCGCATAGCTCTGAAAAAATCTTCCTCTGTATAATCGGCAAGTACTCCTCCAATTGTTAAATTAGATGCTTCCGGCCAATGCGGGGGTACTCCGGGTATTTTTCCTCCACCGTAGTTGTCTCCATGGCAGCCAATGCAGGTGGTAGCTACATAAGCGCCCAGTTGTCTTGGCGTTCGCACAGCCACCGGCTCTGGAATTTCAACAGAGTGATCAATAAGGCGTGCCGGGAAAAGGTGTATATCACTTAGTACATACATCAGCCGGAAGGGAAACCCAATTTTAGTCTCCGGTAAATGTGTACTGTCTACAGGAACCTTGCTGCGAATATAGGCAATTAACGCAGCGAGGTCGTCGGCATCAATAACATTATATTCATGGGAAGGCATGAATACAACCGATTTCCCATCTTTACGAACTCCGTTTCGTATCGCTTTTATAAAATCCTCATCGCTGTATGTGCTGCCAATGCCGCCGGGGCCATCAGTCAGGTTGGTTGCTACTAAGGTGCCTACCACAGGATCTTCAATGAAAATCCTGCCACCTAAATTTTCACCATGACATTCCACACAGGCACGGATCGTGGCAACATGTTTACCTTTTGCAAGAAGATTTTCATCACTATAATCAATTGAAAATGCAGGTATTTCAATATGATATAACAGTAGTGTCCGGTTAAAAGTCGAAGAGCCCCAATTGGTTACAGTTTTGGGTCTCCAAGTTCGTGAGTGACTGGTCTGAAAATAGCTGCTTGAGCGTCATACGCTCCAGTATAGCTACACTCAAAACTTGCATCATCGTGTGTAAACTGACGTTAAATTGATTGGTTTTATGGCATATTATCATGATCAAATAGGTACATATAGCTGTCCATATCTGTGTTTTCACGGCATTGATGCTTTGTCCATAGAATGCTTTGATTCTCAGGTTTTGTTTAATCCATTTGAAAAACAACTCGATTTGCCATCGGCTTTTATAATAGTCGCCAATCCGGGCAGCGTCACAATCGTTAATATTGGTCAACAATACAATGTTCTGATTGTTCTGCTGGTCAATCAAACGAACACGCCGCAGAAACTCCGGATAACGATGCTTGGTATTGTACCCTGTCAACCGGATAATCTGGTCGCATTGCAAGCCGGTCGACGTATCAACCGGTGTGGAGGATTTTCGGTAGAACTGCAGATTGTTTTTTGCCCGGATGACAAACCGCCCGCCTTGACTGTGCAGATGATACAGCCGCTCGAAATCCAGATACCCCCGGTCCATAATGTAGATGCTGCCGGCAAGGATCGGGATCATATCCAGGATCTTCATGTCGTGGGTCTTACCATCGGAAATATGGATAAATGTGGGGATAGCACCCTGCAAATCCATAATGGTATGTATTTTGATGGCGGCTTTTTGCTTTCGAAATACAGCCCACGGAAACAGCGACAGGCACAGGTCGATCGTCGAGGAGTCCAGGATTTTAATCGATTCGGTCACCTCGTCTTCGCCATACAGTTGCTGTGCATGGGCAACCAATACCATAGCCAGGTCCTGATAGATTTGCCACGGGCGTGTAGCGTTGGCATCAGAAAGTGTACTCAATGGTACGGCTTGCTTGATACCCATGTGGTAACGACGAGTACCCAGTGCGTTCAGCGTAGACGTCAGATCTCGCAGACTGTCACGAAAGGTCAGTTGCCCGAAACACATACACAGCAATTGATGCCAGCATTTGAATCGTCGCACACGATAATCTCCATGATAGTGACCCACTATTTTTTGAAATTCGTATTTGGGAATAATATCCATAAGTTGTGAAAAAATGATCCGGCCAGTGTTCATAACACGTATAAGATTAAGAAAATTGAACTGCGTAAACACTGGCAAGCTACAAGTTCAAATCGATAAATAATTTAATAGCAATTAACTCATTGAACAGCAATCAATTAATAGATTTTACAAATTGCTTAACCGGACACTACTGATGATATAATTGATTTTCATGCTGCTTACTTATTATATAAAGAGCTGCTATTACGATTGTAAGAATCAGTAAAGTACTCCCGAGTATTATCCCAAACCATTTCAAAAATTTCATATCTATCTAATTAGAGGTGAGTAAGTTGAAGTAACTGATAGATAGAAAACATTCACATCTTGTTTCTATTTAATATCAAATAAAATGAAAATAAAATTATAAAACAAACTTGAGGTACTATTGGATTTTATAATGCTTATTCGTCTTTCTTAATTTCATCTTTTACGATAATTGAAATTAAATAGTTGGTTCTACGGAGAAATAATTGTGCTGAACGATAATCTGTCTTAAATGTTTCAGAAGAAGAATCTTAAACAAAACGAAACAAATAACATGAAAGATAAAGTAGTACTTATTATTGGTGGCTCAGGTGGAATTGGGCAGGCCTGTGCAGATCTCTTTTCCAAGGCCGGCGCTAAAGTTGTACTTGCAGCAAGAAACAAGAAGAAAGCAGAAGAAAAAGCAAAACAGCTAAATGAGAACGGGGGCAATGCATATGTTATTGAAGTTGACGTAACCGATCTTGCATCTGTTTCTGATATGGCCAGAGAGGTTACAGACAATCTTGGCGAAATAGATGTGTTAGTAAATGCTTTTGGGACAGGAATTATCCAGCCACTGCTCGATATTAAACCTGAAGATGCCAAAACCGTTTTCGATACCAATGTATATGGCACATTCTTAACCACACAAACAGTTGCCCGCTATATGGCAACCGCAAAGAAGGGCAGAATTATTATGTTTCCGGGTATTCTTGGGAAGGCAGTGATGAAAAATACCTCGGTTTATTCGGCATCAAAATTTGCTATCACAGGATTTACAAAGGCACTTGTAGAGGAGAACAGAAGGTCAGGAATTCAATTCTCACTGCTCTATCTGGGAGGTGTAGCAACCGAATTCTGGGACAATCCGGTTGTGGAGATGCGTGTTCAGAAAGATAAGATGCTCACTGCCGAAGAAGTTGCTAAAGCTGTCTATTACGCTGCCAGCCAACCCGGCCAGTCAGTGCTTAACGAACTTGTTATTCAGCCCGAATCTCATCAAATGGTTTAAAAAATCACCATTTATAAAGAAACAAGCAGAAGTGATACTTCCTCTTCTTCAGGAAGGGGAGGTTCTTTTCCAGCTACATATCTCGAAGTGACGTTGATTTATAAACATTCCAAAGAATCAGTCTTTCAGGCTCAAGATAATCATTACAGCCTTGATGACTTAATCGGTAATTGAATTGCCGTAACCCTCATGGGCGAGCATCCGGCCGGTTTCATCGTATGCTGCATCCTCAACCGGTGCCCATGTTCCAAGGCCATCAACGTAGCGGTTATACATACAGAATGCTGCTGCAATCAGAACTGTATCATGAATTTCCAGATCTGTTGCACCTTCATCTTTTGCGGCATCTATATCATCCGGGGTTACTTTATTCCCTAAGATTTGCACTTTCTCGGCGATGTTGAGTAGTGCGCGAAGTTTGGCAGAAATACTGGTGGTCTTAAAATTATTTTTAATATCCCTAAGGAGGTCAAGATCACCATCAATGTGGTGAGCTGCAGCTGCGCCGTGACAGGAATGGCAAAAATGGCATTCATTTCTGTATGAAACATGGGAAGCTATCATTTCACGTTCGGCCGAGGATAGTGTGGAAGGTCCTCTCAAAAGTATTTCAGCAAGTTCATTTAAAGGCTTTGCAGTTTCAGGCCGGTAGTGCATGAGGCCTACTATTCCGGGAAGATCATTGTTTATGTTGATGTATGCCATAGCGAATAACATGTTCGTGATATGTTTCTATTCAAGTCAAAGAAATGCTTTTTTCTTTACAATTAAAATTACTTTGTAAAAAAAAAGCCGGAAATATCCGGCTTTCAAAGCAAGCAATTATATTTTTAGCTCGCTACCGGACATTTTTCCAGAGCGGTTTTATAGCTTTTTTTGATGATTTCAAGGCCTTCATCAAGGTGCTCTTTTGTGATATTTAACGGCGGCCTGAAGCGAAGTGTATGAGTACCGCAGCCCAAAATCATCAGTTGATTTGCCATACACTCCTTAATGATGGCGTTTCTTGCATGGGTATTCGGAAGATCTATAGCACAAAATAAACCTTCCCCGCGTGCATTACTGAAATACTCGTGCTGCTGGGCAAGTTCTGACAATTTTTTCTGCAGATAGTTCCCGGTTTCATGAGCGTGGTTTACAAGATTATCTTCTTCTATCACCTCAAGAATTCTGTCGAAACGTACCATATCAACAAGGTTGCCGCCCCATGTTGAGTTTATTCGGGATGACACATGGAAGCAATTTGTTTCAATATCGTCAATACGTTTGCTGGCAAGGATGCCGCATACCTGGGCTTTCTTCCCAAAGGCGATAATGTCGGGTTTTACGTAATGTTCATGTGCCCAAAATTTTCCGGTTAAGCCAACACCGGTTTGTACTTCATCATAAATCAGCAGGGCGTCATATTCATCAGCCAGATTTCGCAGGGCTTTGTGGAATTCCAGGCGAAAGTGATTGTCACCGCCCTCTCCCTGAATGGGTTCAAGAAGTATGCATGCAATATCATCCTTATGTGTTTCAAAATATTGCCGAGCCTGTGCGAGGGCCAGGTTTTCCTGCCTTTCAGTCTCTTCAATGCTCTCTTTTGTGAGCGGGAATTTCATAGCCGGATTGTGGATTCGAGGCCAGTCGAACTTCGGAAAATATTTAACTTTTGTTGGATCTGTGTTCGTAAGGGATAGTGTGTATCCACTGCGTCCGTGAAATGCTTTATCGAGATGAAGTACTTTGTGGCCCTTTTCAGTTCGGTATCCTTTTCTGAAATTTTTCTGAACTTTCCAGTCGAAAGCTACCTTTAAAGCGTTTGCAACAGCAACCGCTCCGCCGGATACGAAAAAGGTATATGGCAAATACTCTGGTATGCCAACCCGAGAAAAAGTTTGCACAAAATGTGCCATCTCTTCAGTATATACATCAGAATTTGAGGGCTTATTAATTGCAACCTGACCAAGTTTCCCTACAAAGTCTGGATCTCCCGCCATCCGATCATGATTCATTCCAAGCGGATTTGAGGCGAAGAATGTGAAAAAATCGAGATAGTTTTTTCCCGTTACAGAATCATGCAGATATGGGCCTTTGCTTTTTTTAAGGTCAAGAACCATCTCAAAACCATCAGCAAGAAGGTGCTTCTGAAGGGTGAGGCGTACATTATCAGGTGTTATGGTATTCGGCATATAGATGTCTGGTAGATGTTAAATTGTTTTGTAATGTCTAAGGATAAGAAAGTACAGTATCAAAAGACAAAGGCACGTATTGAAAAGTAAAAAAGTGAAGAAAATAAGGTGCAATGCAGAAGTTTTACTCTTAAGCTGCAAACGATAAAAAAGTTTTTCTGATAATGGCCACGCAGTCACGAAGTTGTTCTTCGGTCATTACAAGCGGCGGTGCAAACCGTATGATATTTCCGTGAGTAGGCTTTGCAAGAAGTCCGTTTTCCTTCAGCGCTACACAGATATTCCAGGCTGTACTGCTATCTGTTGAGTCGTTGATCTCAACAGCGTTCAGTAACCCTTTGCCCCGTACTGTTTTTAAGAGCTTGCATTCACTTTTTAACTGTTCCATCTCTTCTCTGAAAATCTTGCCAAGTTTACGAGCGTTCTGTGCAAGCTTTTCTTCAATTACTACGTCCAGAGCAGCCATTGCAATTCTACAAGCCAATGGATTGCCGCCAAACGTTGAGCCATGCTGCCCCGGTTTAATGACATCCATTATACGGGCATCTGCAAGTACCGCAGAAACGGGATAAACACCACCGGAGAGCGCTTTGCCAAGAATGAGAATATCCGGACGGGAATAATGTTCTGGCTGACGCTCACAGGAAGATGAACAGGTACAATTACCGCATGTTGCTAAAAGACTGCCTGTGCGCGCAATTCCTGTTTGTATCTCATCACAGATAAACAGCACATTGTTTTCCTTGCAGAGTGAGGATGCTTCGCTAAGAAAATTCTCGTCCGGCACCATAACGCCTGCTTCGCCCTGAATGGGTTCTACCAGAAAACCGGCAACATCTGGATCTTGTAAAGCGCTCTTAAGTTGTTGAAGATTGTTATACTCAATCTTAACAAAACCGGGAGTATAAGGGCCAAAATTGTTGTGAGCTCCTGAATCATTAGAAAAAGAGATTATAGTAGTAGTTCTGCCATGAAAATTATTAATACAGACAATAATTTTTGCGTCACCTTCCGGGATACTTTTCACTTCATAACCCCATTTACGTGTAATTTTTATGGCCGTTTCTACAGCCTCAGCTCCCGAGTTCATGGGTAAAACTTTTTCAAATCCAAACATTTCACATACATACTTTTGATATTCTCCAAGCACATTATTATAAAAAGCACGTGATGTAAGTGTAAGGGTTTCTCCTTGTTCTTTCAGGGCTGAGATAATTTTTGGGTGGCAGTGCCCCTGGTTAACGGCGGAGTAAGCCGAAAGAAAATCGAAGTAACGGTTGCCTTCAGGGTCCCACACAAAAACCCCTTCCCCCCTGGCAAGTACCACCGGCAACGGATGGTAATTATGGGCTCCATATCTGTTTTCAAGGGAGATTGCTTCTTTGGATGATATCATAAAGTAGTGCAAATATTTTAATTCATTCAGAATTTGCTAAGATAGGTAAATGGCAACAAAATTTGGTGATTTCTGAAAACGAAAAAAGGCTCAACTGTTTGAGAACAATTGAGCCTATAAGTGATAGTGGCGGGGGCAGGATTCGAACCTGCGACCTTCGGGTTATGAGCCCGACGAGCTACCAGCTGCTCCACCCCGCGATGTTAATTTTCAATAAATAAATACGGATTCAAATCTGCGTCCGCCTCAGGCGTATATCAACTCAGGATAAAAACTTTATTGGAAAATCCGCTTTGTATTGAGTTTTATAAATTAAGGAAAATTGTTTGCGAAGTCAATATGCTGAAGTGAGATAATCGACTTTGATGGCAATTGAGTACTTAACTCTGCTCAATGGATGTGAGAGGTATTGAGAATTTAAATGTTGTACCGGTTTTATTGCTTTTCAGGTCCATCTTGGCTTTCAGCTGTTGTGTAAAGCTTTGTACCAGCATCATTCCCAGAGAATTACTTTGTGAGAGATCTATCTCATCAGGTATGCCTGTACCATCATCTTTTATGGTTAGCACAAGTGATTTTCCCTTCACTTTTGATACTACTTTCAGTACCCCTTTGTCGGTGCTGTTAAATGCGTGTTTATGAGCATTTATCATGATTTCACTGATCATGAGTCCAAGCGGGATTGCGCGTGACATGTTAAGGTGTATATCATCTATATCATATATCAGTTCTATCTCTTTTCCTTCATCCAAAAACGACTCATGAGTTATTTCAGCAATCTGCTCGAGGTAATACTTTAAGCTTATATCAGTTAAATCGTTATTTTTATACAATGCTTCATGTGCTAGGGCCATTGTATGAATACGCGACTTTGAAACCTTCAGCAGCTTTACGACCTCATCGTTGTCTATCATTGCTTCTTGCAGTTCGAGCATTCCATGTACCTGTGCAAGATTGTTTTTTACTCTGTGCTGAAGCTCTTTAAAAAGGATATCTTTTTCTTTGAGAGATTTTTTTAACTTTTCCCGGCTTTCAAGCAAATCGCGTGTTTGACTTATCACTTCAGCGCGTAATGTTTTGTTCCAATTTGCAAGCAGGTAGATTGCTGTAAACCCTGTAATTACGATAAGTCCAATAGCGGTCCATGCAATAATTTCAAATGCCTCGAGTGAGCCCATCACATCTTGTGAGGCGATCATCTGCTGGGTTCCTATGATCTCTGCAATGTTAATTCGCCCAAGCTGATAGCCAGAAAAAATGAAAAGTGCCAGCGTAACAGCAACTGTAATTACAGAACCGTAAATCCACTTTATGGATACATTTCGCTCTTCAGGCAGTTTGAAATAAGTAGATTTAATCTCATCGATTTTTCTTGAAAACAGATATAGCAATGGGCCAACAATAATTATGGACTGAAAAAACATCCCTGTCCACCAGCTCTTCCAAACAGTTAGCATATCGGTTGCAGATAGTTGCTGAAAAAAGCTCCATATAAACGACCCCATACTGCTTGCAAGGGCAGATAGAAATGAGACTACAACAAAAAGTACAACGCTTTTGAGGCTGCGCATTGAAAAGTCTACCCTGAAACTGTGATATGCTAATGCATAAAAACCCATTCCCATGATGAAGGAAAGACCCACAAGTGTTGCCCACATAACTTCAATACCTGATACGTAGGCAATAAAAAATGATGAGAGATAGACAGGTATGAAACCCCACTCAAATCCTACCCAAAAGAGTAATAAAATACCGAGTATATACGCCGGGTTAAATACAAAATAGTCAACAATTTCGATACGGCTGAGTGTTACAGATATAAAATCTTTCTCATAAATAAGTGCCGTTGAATAAAGTGCGGCTGCAATAAGTATCAGCCAGCCTGAAAATAGCAGATATACCCGGGGCGAAGAGAACGTATAGTTCGATAACAGATATTCAAATGATATTGGCTTCCATGTTACACCGCCATCGCCATTATGCACAGTGTTATTCATTTGCAGTATGTGTTAAGAATATGAGCAATTTTTACAATAACTTACGAAGTAACCAGGCTTATATTCTGTAATGCCTGGTACCAAAAAAAGATAGTGTAGATGCTGTTCGAAGTAATGTAATTATTTCTATGACAAAATTTCGACCCTATAAATAAAAAATATTTTTGGTTAAAATATAGCCACTAATCAAATGTAAATTCATTTAAATCTATGTTTATTGTATATATAAAAACATGTAGAGTAGTACATAAATACATATAAAGGGGGCTTTGAAAAACCTCATTTAAATTATGGTTTTATTTCTCAATAATTTTGGTTTTTTGTATCTTGTAAGC
>REDS01000090.1 GCA_007693395.1 Balneolaceae bacterium
GGAGCGGTGATCCGCTTTCCACATTCACCAAAGCAGAGCAAACCTGGATCGACGGGCGCAAGTATTTCGACCTGAACGAACACACCGGCCTTGAACAGGCCATTGAAGATGAGCGTACAAGGCTGATTCAATGGATTATGGAGGCAAACAATGACTAATCAATCAACTTCCAAAACCGGCTCAATCAGTACAACCATGAACGTTCAAAATCAAACCATCATGAAAATTTCAATTTTTGCCACGATGCTTTTTGTGCTTCAGCTCATGCTATCAATCGGATTGATGGCACAAAACCAAACGCCCGCACCACCGCAAAGCGAACCCATTGCACTGATTGGTGGCACCATCCACACCGTTTCCGGTGAAATAATTGAGAACGGTACCATTCTTTTTGATGAGGGCAAAATCGTGGCTATCGGGACGGATATTGACCTTCCCGAAGGCACCCGCACTGAAGATGTATCCGGTAAATATATCTACCCGGGGTTGATCGATGCGTGGAGCCAGATGGGGATCTATGAAATTGGCGCAGTGGATATGACAACAGACATCAATGAACAGGGGCCGGTTAATCCAAATGTTATGGTGGAACGCGCATTTAACCCTGAAAGCCGCTGGATTGCGGTAGGGCGTTCAGCCGGTGTGCTTACGTCGGTTACAACTCCCGGCGGCGGGCTTATTTCAGGACAATCAGCTGCTATGATGATGGATGGTTGGGCATGGGATGAGATGACTCTCAAATCCGGAGTAGGTTTGATTGTAAACTGGCCAAATACAAACAACATGCGCAATTATGCTACGCAGCTGCAGAATCTGCGTGATGCTTTTGCCGATGCCCGTGCTTACAAAACAGCCAGGCGTGCCATGGAAAACGGTGATGCGCCCCATCATGATTTTGATACACGCTGGCACTCCATGATTCCCGTTTTTGATGGTGAGCGGCCTGTTGTTGTGAGTGCGAATGAAGTGCGGCAGATTCAGGATGCGATTACCTGGGCTGCTGAAGAAGGTGTTGAGCTGATTATTCTGGGCGGCCGCGATGCACATCTTGTAACCGATCAGCTTATTGAGAATAATGTACCGGTTATCGTTACGATGGTGCTTACATCTCCAAACAGGAGCTGGCAAAGTTATGATGCAGCGTACTCTCTGCCGGCAAGGCTACACGAAGCTGGAGTAACGTTTGCCATTGCAGGCGGATCGAGCGCCCCTTATGCAAACAGATTGCCATTCGAAGCAGGCGCTGCGGCCGCATTCGGCCTTTCGCCGGAAGAAGCTCTGAGGTCACTCACGCTTTCACCTGCCGAAATTCTGGGCATTAGTGACAGAGTGGGTTCTCTCGAAGCAGGAAAAGATGCCACGCTTTTAATCACAACCGGTAACCCGATTGAGTATGCTACCCAGGTTGAGCAGGTATATATTCACGGCAGAAAGAGTGACATGATGGACAGCCACCGATTCTTTTATAAAAAGTACCGGGAAAAGGTTGATCAATGGAAAGCCGGTAAGGATAACTAATTCTGCAAGCAATATGGGCCTTTTTTTAGGGCAAAAAGTCCCCTTCCGCCTCAGGCTGATGGGGATTTAGGAGTGGTTAAAATCTGAAGAATACCACCCACGGCCACTCCTAAACTGGAGGGGAGTACTTTTTGCCCGGTAGTAATATCGAACTGAGGTACAAAGGTTTGTAAGGTAAACCGTCCGAAAGCAGCCGAATACCATTTGTGATGAGATACGCTGAATGAGAGAATGAATGTTCAGGCTTCCGTGACGGGATCAGCTATCAAACGAGGATATCCCTTTGTATGATGCTGAATATCCTCGATAATGCTATTGTGCCGGCTACTGTGGATTTAAGAATCTTCAATTAACGCGAGTTCGATATAAATTCTTTGACTTTGACAACCAGAAGTCCCCTCCTTTTCAAGGAGGGGATTTAGGGGTGGTTCAAACAGGCTTATGAACTAAATTATCAACTTGTAGTTCTTCTTAAAGTACTGTAACCACCCCCGACCCCATCCGCATGAGGCGGAAGGGGAGACACTTTTTCCAAATTCTTATATCGAACTCACGTTAAATTAAACAACGCGGATTAATTCGCCAGCCGGAATACAGATACTGCATCCCCGATTGTTAATTCCGCAGTTTCTGTGGCGCTTTCGTGGTAACGAACCAGCATAATGGTATCGCTTGCTGTAGGGAATGCCACCCATTCGCCAAGTGATACATCGCCATAAGACTGCCCATAGTGTACTTTCCAGTAGTTACCGTGTGCTTTTACCAGAAAATCATCCCCGGTATGTATTCCAAACTCTGCGAACTCATCGGGATGGAAGTTCAAAAAGGCATTGCCGTAGAACGGATTAATATCTATGACCTTGTTTGTGATACTTCGTTCAGACTTTTCCGTGTTTGTTTCGCGATCGGGGAGGGTTTGGGTGCCTTCGGTCAGGTACTCTGTTTCACCGGTATCCAGCCAGTTGTTCATCGCATTGAAAGCATCCCGGCGCTCTTTCCAGTTTACGTTTACATGGCCAACACGAAGTAAAGGGCGAGGTGCCGGCATAATTTCGGCGTGTTGCGCTTTGGTTGTGTAAGCAAGCGGGCCTTCCAGCTCAGACAGATTGCTCATCAAAATAGCGGGAATTGCGGGAGTAGCTTCGAGGTAAGAATCATGAGTTTCATCATCAAAACGGATAAATGCACCCTTGGCAATAACGCCATCGGCAAGGCCGGGGTTTTGCTCGGCAATTCGCAGCATAAGTGTGCCGGCAGTTGATTCTCCCTCCATGATCAGCCTGTCAACCGTGCCAAGATTTTCGTCTACCCACTCTTTCAGCTTGTAGAGATCTTTTGTGTGTGCATCGTGGTCAACGCCGTTTTCAACAAAGGCCGTTCTGCCAATAGCCCAGCCGGCATTCAGAATTTCCTGATAAAAGGGATCGTCGATATGTAAGTCTGCCTCGTGAGGAGCGTCTGCAGGGCGCCAGCCATGTACATGGAAAAAAAGGTTGCCGCCGTTCCAGCCTTCAGGTGTTACCACTTTGAAAGGGGCACCATCAATCACGCCATGAATAATTTCATGATTCTGCGCATGCGAAGTGCTGCTCCATACAAACATTAGAGTGAGAAAAGTAAGGATACCGATATTGTTTAATTTCATATTTCAGGGGTGTTATAATTAAATATACGTTCTTATTGCTGCCGGAAGACGCTTCATCCGGAAAGTTTTTTGATATTGTTGATCAAATGATGAAGGTGAGATTCGATGGTGTCAAACGGACGGTAGCCGCGAGACATCACTCCGACTTCATCTCCGATATTGAGCAGCAGAGTTGGGAAAACCGAGGCACCATGCTTTTTACACCACTCAAAATTTTCCCGGTTTGATTTTTCAGTTTCTGAACTTTCATACAATGTTTCTGCCTGATCAGTGTCGATAGAGAGTTCGCTCATCAATCCGGAAAATGTATCCCACTCATTCAGATTTTTTCCATCCAAGAAAATGGCATTTTGAAGTAGTCCGGCAAATTCAAGGGCGTGTTGAGGTGCCAGTTTATTTACAACGGTTTGTGCACGGCATGAGGGTTCTGAATTGTAGAAATAGCTGCCCTCTTCGGCGAGTAGTTTAAAATTTTCGCCAAAAGTTACCCCTGTTGTCTGTTCCACCTGACCCAGCGCGCCGCGTATGTAAGCATATCCTTCGGTGATGGTCTGGGCATTTTCTCCGATTGCGAGTCCGCCTGCTATCACATCAATAGTCAAATCATCCGCAAAGCGTTTGGCCAGTTTTTCCATAACGGGATGGAAACCGTAGCACCAGCCGCATAATGGATCATAAGTGTAAATAAGAGTGGGTTTTTCCAATGTGTTACTCAATGAGATGATTGATGCCGGTTGTCTTTTCAACATCTACTACAAAGGCGATTCCATTGCCCGGCTCATTCAGTTTTGTGGCTTCTACAATTGCTTCAAGCACTTTTTGGGTTCGATCAGAAGGCACCAAAGTGAGCACAATGTCTTTTTCAGGCTCAATGGTGAACGAGAAGATTTTCGCTTTTTCGTGAATGCCCGAACCCCGGCCCGATATGATTGTGCCTCCCTCTGCACCGGCCTCAAGGGAGGAGTCGATTACGGAGCCGCAATGCCCTTTGTTTACAATGCTTACAATCAGCTGAAATTCCATGTCTTGCTTTTCACTCTTACTCATAATCAGGCGTTTTGTTGGTTAAATCATTGTTCAAAAGGTGTGCAATACCGCAAATACTCTTGCTGTTCACTACAAAAGCTACTCCTGTTCCCGGTCTGTCGAGCCTTGCCGCAGCCCGTACCTTTGAGATAACTTTATCAACCAGTTCATCCGGGATCAGGCAGAGTACAATGGCTTTTTCCGGCTCAACTTTTATCCCAAAAATGGAGCCCGTATTATGTTTTCCAATACCTCGTCCTAACAAAACGGTGCCTCCTTCAGCCCCTCCTTTTTTAACGGCTTTTACAACACGTCTTGAGAGGTTTTTTTTAACAATGACGAAAAGGAGTTTAAAATCGTCGCCTACTATTTTAATCATCAGAACGGGATTCGTTAAACTTAAATATCAAACCAAGTACTAAAACAGATAATATAGGTGCAAGAGCCACCAGTGCAATCATTCCAAAACCATCGAGCAGAGGATCTCTTCCTTCTAAAGTCTCTGAAAATCCAAGTGCAATTGCAAGAATAAAGGTAACAGTCATTGGTCCGGTAGCTACCCCGCCCGCATCAAATGCAATGGATGTAAACGTCTCCGTGGAGAAGAGTGCAAGAGATAGTGCTATGAAGTAGCCCGGGCCGATAAAATACCAAAGCGGAATACCATAAATAATTCTGGCCATAGCCAAAGCAATAGATATTGCCACGCCAATGGAGAGGGTGTATAGCATCAGTTTGGATGGAATGTATCCACTGGTAACTTTGTCAACCTCGAGGTTTAATACTCTAACGGCAGGTTCTGCAAATGTTGCCACAAAGCCAAGAAGAAAGCCAACAGGTATTAAAATCCATTGATTTTCCCAGTCTCCAACAATATCACCGATTTCGCGCCCAACTGGTAAAAAGCCCACATGTACACCCTGCAGAAAGAGTGATAAGCCCAGAAATGTGAGAACCACACCTATTAAAATTCCTTTCACCCTGTTCCAGGGCAGTTTGAGCATAAAAACCTGGAAAAAGAGGAAGAAGAGCATCAGCGGGATTAGCGCCATCGAAACTTCCAGAAGTACATCGCCAAAGCCGTAAAACACCTTTACATTTGACAGATCACCCATAAACCATCCCCAAAAGCAATACGGCTATTAAAGGTCCTATTGAGGCAAGAGCTACAAGGCCAAATCCATCGGCTGATTTATCATCACTGCGCAGAACAGATGCGATACCCACACCAAAAGCGAGGATAAACGGCACAGCCATCGGGCCGGTTGTTACACCGCCGGCATCAAAAGAGATAGGGATAAACTCAGCCGGCATCCAGGGGGAGAGGGCCAGTGCAAAAACCAGGATGTAACCGCCAATGAGCATATATTTGATGGAAACTTTTAGGATGATTCTTGCCATCGAAAGAGCAACAAAAATCCCCAAACCAAGAGCAACGGGTAAGATAAGTGTCCATTTACCAATGGCTCCGTCGGATACCTGATCCACATAACCTGATAGCACATGCACATCGGGTTCTGCTACGGTAACTGCAAATCCCAGAATAAAACTGAAGAGCAATATCATCCACACCTTTCCAGTTTTTGGCAGGGATGAACCGATCATTTCACCTACTGGAAGTAAACCTATATGTACACCAATCAAAAACAGCACCAAGCCCGATGATACAAAGAGTACTCCAATAAGAAATTGGAGTACCGAAGAAAAGGGCAGCCATATTAGCGTGTACTGAAGAACAAGAACGAGAATTGTGATTGGTAAAACGGCATAAACCACTTCCCAAATCGTTTCCTGAACAGTTTGCATTCAATCCGTTTAAACGTGATTCTTGTTAAATAAACCCAAAAATAACAATTTGCTTAACCGATAACACGGTTTATTATTTTGGAAGCTTCAGCTATTTCATCCTGAATAATTGTATGCGGCATACCGGGATAGATTTTTTTGGTGACATCAGCCCCCAGTTTTTCAAAAACTTCAGCGCTTTTGTGTACCCTCTCTTCCGGAATGTGTGAATCTACGTCTGAGCAACCGGTAAAGTAGGGGGTGCCATCCAGCGAACCACTGTAATTATCAGCCTCTACAGCGTCTCCAATTAAACCACCGCTGAAGGAGATGAGTCCGCCATACTTTGCAGGATGGCGTGCTACAAATTCAGATGCAAGGCAGGCTCCCTGCGAAAACCCAAGGAAAATAATCTTATCTCTTGAGATGCCTTTATCTTCGAGGTTTGCCATAATGTTAAAAATGGCTTGTAAACCTGAAGCGAGCCCCGGTTCATTTTTCTCGGTTGGCATCAGAAAAGAGTAGGGATACCACGTATTCTGGCTGGCTTGAGGTGCTGCAAGGTGAAGTTGCCCAATATTTTCAAAATCATTTGCGAGAGTGAGAATGCTCTCGGCAGTAGCCCCGCGGCCATGTACCATAATGATGGCGCCTTTTGCATTTTCGGGCTCTGCACCTGCAGTAACCGTTCTTGATTTCTGATGGGGACCTTCAAATGGATTTTCTTTCGTTGCTGTAAACATAATTCTGCAGTTGTTGTGAAATTAATAAGTCAATTAAATGTGTAATTTTATGATCGTCTGTATTCTTTTACCCCTTGAACACCACGTATAATTCTACAATTCGGGCAGACGTTTTTCGATTTCAGCGCGGTGTTGCTCGTACCATGGAGGCAGTTTCAGTTCTTGCCCGAGGCTTTCAAGCGGTTCATCTTTTGTGAATCCGGGAGTATCTGTAGCAATTTCAAACAGTACACCGCCCGGCTCACGGAAATAGATCGACCTGAAATATTGCCTGTCCTGAACCGGTGTAGGCATAAAGCCCATCTTTAAAAGTTTTTGCCTCCATTTCTGTTGTACATTGTCATCAGGTACACGAAAAGCGATATGATGCACCGATCCGCGGCCAAACCGCCCCTGCAAACCGGGCTCAGTTTTCAGGTCGATAGCAGTGCCAAGGTTATTTTCAGGTTTTGAGATATAGCGTGTAATCCCATTCTCTTCACCATGCTTCTGCCAGCCAAACTCCTGCAGAAGTTCTGCCGTTCTTGAGATATCAGCGAGTGATAAAGTTGTGCCATGAAAACCTCGTATGGCATTTTTGGGTGCAATCTTCCCGTTTGATTGCGGACGAATATCCTCAACATCTTCCGATTCCACGATCTCGTTTTTCATTCCCTCCACATCTTTAAAGAGTACAGATTTGTCTCCAAATCGCCCTCTTTCCTGTTCGATATCAATACCCTCTGATTTAAAGTGCTCTATCCAAAAATCCAGAGAGCCGGTGGGTACCGCATACGATACTACCGTTGCTTCGCCCGTGTTGGGAAGTCCTTGTTCAACTCCCTGCCATGGGAAAAACGTGATGGCACTGCCGGGGGTGGCCTCGTAATTACCATAGTAGAGGTGATGAGTAAATGGATCATCGAAGTTGATGGTTTTTTTGGTAAACCGAAGCCCGAGTTTACCGGTATAAAAATCGTAATTCTCCTTTGCCGGACCCGACACGGCTGTGATATGATGAAGTCCTTCTATTTTTTGTGACATGTAGATTGAGATTAATTTAGTTTCATCAAAAATAAGCAAAAATAGTTTAATGTTAAACTATTAATTTATCTCTTTACTTCCTTTAAATATCAGCACTCACAATCTTCTGCCCGGGAAAACATCGGTTTTATTTGGGCTGAATGGGCACAAAGAGAGTTAATCTCCAAATGTGATTGTATCAGTGTGGTACGTAATACAATAGAGAAGAGATAGCATATTTAGGAGCTGGCTTTAACAGCTGAAGGGCTTACCCCAAACTGCTTTTTAAAGCTGGTAGAAAAGTAGTTCGCATCTGAGT
>REDS01000175.1 GCA_007693395.1 Balneolaceae bacterium
TATCTGCGAACGGATTATATATCTGATTACCGGCGAGATGATTGAGAAGTTGTAAGGCAACGCAAATATGCATGATACTTTGTTGTTGCAAGCTTCTTGAAACCACCAACTTCATAAAGAGATCCCAGTATTGGTAGATGTAATCGAGTCGCATTTGTCTACGATGAGGCCGATTAAGATTTTGGGGGTTCGGTTAAGTATTGACGAGCCTGACTTTTGTCTGTCTTAGCCTGTATATGTTCATTATATCAGACAGAAACCCCCGCAGCTTTTATCATAATATGAAACAGTTCAGAGTTTTTGACAAATCCATCCAGCGCCTCGCTTCCGGGGCCAATTGCAGCCAACTCTACATAATCACCGGTATGGCTGGTTCCGGTCCAGTTTACTGAAGTGTAGTTGGCGATGATGGCGCCTAACGTTGGACGGGGAACTGACATCATCTCGTAAAGCGCTTTTCGCTCTCCTCTGAGCGCAAGCTGCAGCTCTCTTGCCTGATCCCGCGTAATCCCAAATGTGGATGCCTCTTCAATTCTTTCACGGATATAATTTATAGTACTGGAGTCATCGAGCCCGGAAAGTATCCAATCATTGGTATATCTGAAGTTGTGCAGAGTATCGAATTCGATCTCAGTGGCATCATATCCATTATACGACCTGTTCAATGTGGGGCTGGCATTTCCATGATCTGTTGTTATGATGATCAGCGTATCGGGATTCTTCTCAGCAAACTTGAGTCCCTCACCAATTGCATCATCAAACGCGATCTGATCGTAAATCAGCCCTCCCAGATCATTCCTGTGCGCGGCATGATCCACACGGCCACCTTCCACCTGCATGATAAAACCATTGGGGTTTGTTGAAAGTCTGTCGATTGCAATTTTTGTCATTTCGGCAAGTGACGGTACATCCCGTTCCAAATCATATGTATTCATTCTATCCAGTTCAAATGGCAGGTGACCTCTTCCAAATGTGCCGAGAAGTTTTCCATTTCCACTGATATTTTGCAATTCATTTTCCGTTCGAACTACGTTGTACCCTTTCTGCTCAAACTGTGAAAAGAGATCTGCATCATCTTCGCGGTCTTCTGCAGAAAAGTGCTCATAGCCTCCACCGAGGTAGAGATCGTGCTCCGCCTCGAGATATTGGTTGGCTATATCCTCCTGCATACTCCTGTGCTCTACATTTGCGGCAAACGATGCCGGGGTTGCGTGTGTAATCTGAGTAGTGGTAACAAGGCCTGTTGCCTTACCCTCACGTTTAAAAAGTGAGAAAATCGGCTCATAAGATTCTCCATTTGGGCCCATGTTGATCTTACGAACAGGAACCCTGTGCCCGCATCCCCATGCCGAACCTGCAGCGGCTGAATCGGTTACTATAGCGTCGAGTGGCGCGCAGTCCATTAAAGCCCGCCTGCATCGATTCTCTTCGTACAGGCTGATCCAGTTTGAGACTTTACCGTATTTACGCCTCATGGTCATATCCGCCGAAGTCAGTGCGCCAATGCTCATACCGTCAGAAACATAAAAAATGATATTTTTTGCTCCCCCGAGACGTTTAACTCCATTGTTAGAGCAGTTATTCAGAAGTGCTCCTCCCATCAAAAATGCGGATGCTGCAGCTCCACTTTTTAAAAATTCTTTTCGTGAAACACCGTTTCTATTGGATTTGTTTTTCATGGATAAATTGGTTTTCAGTTAGATGATTCAATGTAAAAAGGTTGGGTATAGATAGTGCCTTCAGGTCCTTCCATTTCAATCCGAACAAACAGACTGTAATCGGGCACATTATCCATAGAAATGGAATAACCATAGTGAACGGTTTCTGTATCGTCAATAAGCGGGTTGTGAGTGCGCCATCTCACTTCATCCACTTCAGAGGGATTGTCAACTGTTATTTCAACTAAGCGTTCACCTATCTCAATATTCGTAATATTAAAAGCTCTTTTGTTGTACTGTTCGGATGGTTTCCAGAGATAAGAATATCCGTTTTGTAATGCTTCCATTACATTCGGTGCAGAGCCATCCGATATATCAGGATGAAGTGATCCGGGTCGAAAATTTTCCAGTAATATCACATCCCGGTTCCAGCCCAATGTGCCTTCATGATGCATATCGTCTTCACCGTATAACCATATCGGCCTGTTGATACCACCCAGCAGATGCTGAATTTTATCGTAGAATGCTCTATCCTCCGGATGATTATCAATTCTGTTGTAAATAGATTGACCGATAAGCATGTCGAATCGCAGATATTTATCTACATACCAGTGAGCTGTAAGGCCCCATCTTTCTACATAGCGCCCAGGGTGAGCCAGATATGCGAAGCCACCCAGTTCCTTAATGGCCTCAAATGACTCGGCCTCTGTACTCTTACCGGATGTCATTGAATTAAAAACGCTAACTGTATGGTGAGGGGCTGAAACTTCGTTAGCTTCAACTGAAACCATACCCAACTCTATGGGGTCGCGATTTTGCCAGGGCTCGTTATGCAGTTGTTCATACGTCTGGTATTCTTCAGTGGGATTTGCAACATGTTTTATCGCTTCATAGATGTCAGATAACTGAGTCCATGGATAAATACTGTCCATATAATCATCTGGTATATCGTAATCATGGGCGGCCAGTGCCAATATTGTATATCCTTCTTCATGGTAACGGTCAACTGTTTGATGAGGATCGTATTCCTCGCCACCAAGGCCCGGATGTGTGTGAAATTCTGAATCGTAGTGTCCTATATTCTCCCAATTAAGCTCTGAATATGGCGACCAAAAAGATCTTGTATCCTGCCCCGATGCTTCAACGGAGAATAAAATTAGAAAAGTTGATATAAAGTATTTTTGAAGCCTAAAACGTTTTGAAATTGACTTAACCATTTTATTTAAAAATTTTTTGGGTCCTTATATAAAAAACACACTCCATCAATTTCTTGATGGAGTGTTATATAATTGACTATTTAATATCCGGGATTCTGTGGGAAGTCAGATGTTGTACGGTCAATTTGAGATTGTGGAATTGGTCTCAATAAATGGAATTCCTGGATGTTTGGAGCCGCTCTTTTATTATGTGCCCGGACTCTTTCAAGAAGCTTACCTGTACGCTTCAGGTCTAACCATCTCATCGTTTCTCCATAAAGCTCGCGTGCTCGCTCATCTAATATTTCATCGATATCAAGTTCGCTTTCTGTTATTAAGGGAATCGTCTCACCTGGCGCTTGTGCCCGTAAGCGAACAACATTGAAATACTCAACAGCCTCACTCAGATTTCCCATCATCATCAGCGCTTCAGCAGCAATCAAGTATGTTTCGGCAAGTCTCATAATCTGAACATCTCTACCCCAGTACATACGTTCACCAGCATTACGGAATTTTTTTACCGGTGAAGATGCAAATGTGTCATCCCAATCTTTTATTCTCAGGAACATGTACGGTTTTTCCGCAATTTCTTCATCCGTTAATTCCTGGTAATGTGCTGCAACAGGAAAGTATGCTGCAGTATCTCCAAGGGCTACACCTTCGGGTAAATTTGAAGCGTCGTTGTAGTGCCATACTTCTTTAAAACCGGCGAAATACCGTGTATCATTAAAGATATTTACACCATCGTTATTGGGATCATTTCCAAACACATCCTCGATTAAAAACCGGGTGGCTTTATATCTGAATGTACCTGAACCAAATTCATCTTTAGAATCAACTCCGGAAATATTTCTTACTCTCGGAGAAAAATCTCTGGAAGTTCGAACATCACGTCGTGGGCCGGTGTCGCTTGTTCTTACCAATGCCCAGATCACCTCACTATGCCGGCGATTCGATGGATCCCAAAGATCTGCATAGTCATCAAGCAGGCTCTGATATCCTGAGTCGATGACTTCTTTAGCAAGGTTCGCCGCCTCATTCCAGTTTTCCAGTACAAGGTGAACTTTTGAAAGTGCGTGGCGAGCCGCATTGGCTGTTGCCCGGCCATATTGACCTTGTACTTCGGGCAAGTTGGCAATAGCGAATTCAAAGTCATCTATAACCACATCCCATACTTCATCAGCCGGTGTTCGGCTTGCTTCGGTTTGTACACCTTCTGTTTCTTCTAATGTTAGATGTACATCGCCAAATTGTTGTACGAGGATGTGATAATAAAATGCCCGTAAAAATTTGGCTTCAGCAGTCCAGCTGGTTTTTTGTCCTTCGCTGATACCTTCAACCTCATCAACTCGCTCAATAACCGCGTTTGTAAGATTAATGCCCCTGTAAAATTCATTCCAGATTCCAAGCATACCTCTAGGATCACTGTATGAAGGATTTAGCGCGGGGGTATAGTCATTCCAGAGTGCTCGCCTTCCCTGCCCGTAGGTGAATTCATCTGTTCCGGGAATGGTCATTATTTCACCGGCTTCATAGCCGTAATGCTCGTATAAAGGATCATACATTGCTAAAGTGAGATCCTGAAAACCATCAGCAGTTGTAAAATGTGCATCGGCTGATATACTTGATCTCATTGTTTCATCCAAATCAGCACAAGAGGATAAAATCAATACAAACAGTATTATAATATAATTAAGTCGCATAATAGATATAGTTTTAGATTGTTTAAAAGCTTAATTCAATTCCCATCAGGTAGGTTTGATAATTTGGCATCTGCGCTCTTCCGGTAGCGCCTTCCGGATCAAAGCCAATAAAATTTGTTACAGTAAGAGGGTTTTGCACGGAGGCATAGATTCTTGCGGATCTTGTACCAATTCTGGAAAGTAATCTATCAGGAACAGAATAACCCATGGTTATATTTCTGATTCTGAAGTACGACATATCCATTCCGTAGGCAAATGCACCCCTGAATTGTTGAGCACCCATTTGTGGTCTGGGCCATTCATTGCTTGGGTTCTCTGGAGTCCAGTATGGAACATCCAGGTTATTACCGTGCTGTGTCCTGAATGATAACAGTCCGTCAAAAGTAGCGGAGGCTATGTGTGCATCTTCGCCGCTGCTCTTGGCGCCTTGTGCAGTGTATACAAAAACGGAAAAGTCAAAATTTCTGTATGACACTCTGTTCGTCATCCCCGCTGTCCATTTTGGATCGGTGGAACCGAGTATCACACGGTCGTCGCCTCCGATTCTGCCGTCACCGGTAACGTCACGGAACCTTATTTCGCCGGGTTCAAAACCGTAAGAAGCAGCCAGTTCTTCTTCGTCAAGTTGCCAAACTCCTTTTCTGTCCCAGTAATAGTTTGCGTTCATTGATTCTCCAATAAACCATCCACTACCAGGGTCGTCTCTGCCATCGCCGTACAGATCAATAATTTCATTTCTGTTCGTCGAAAAGTTCATGTCAACACTCCAGACAAATTCAGGTGTTTGAACATTTACTGATGATATATTGAACTCTATCCCCCGGTTTCTTACTTCACCAATATTTTCTAGCGTACTAGAATACCCTGATGTGGCAGGTAATTGCCTAAAGAGCAGTAAATCCCTGGTGTTGCTTTGATATGCATCTACACTGCCCTCTATTCGGTTTTCCAGAAAACTAAAATCTAATCCGAGATCCATTGTTCTGGTTCGTTCCCATTTAAGGTCAGGATTGGCAATATCTCCAAATTCAAATGTCCGAATATTAGCATCATCGAATGCAACTTCGAGCGGATTAAGAGCTCCCTGGGTTTGAAATGGTTGAATTCCCGTATTACCCACTTCACCGAAACTAAACCTCAGTCTCAGATCAGAAAACAGGCTTTGATCCCTCATGAATGATTCATTTGTGATATTCCATGCCACTGCAAGAGAAGGAAAAATACCGTACTCATTACCTTCTGCAAGACGTGAAGAACCGTCTACTCTACCCGTTAGTGTTAGCAAATAACGACTGTCGTACACATAATTCGCCCTGAGCATAAAAGACTCAAGGGTCCATTCTGAAAGTCGAGTTGACCGTTCATCTACCGTTGAGGCACTTCCAAGATTATAGAAGAGTTGATTTTCATATGGTAAATCAGACCCCTCAAGCCTCGTTAAGGTTTGGTCGTAATTTTGAATACTGTAAAGAGAGGTTACCCCAAGCCTGTGTACACCAAGAAATTCTTCCTGAAAATCTAATTGCGCTTCGAAAAGATTGGAATTTTCACGAGAGTCGAGTATCCCTGCTTCAGATGGTAAATCTCTTCTGTAGAAACCTTCTTCTCTGAAGGTAAAATCAGGTGAAAAACTTGCCCGAAACCGCAACCTTTCGGGTATGATGGCCGCTTCAGCATAAAGTGTTCCGATTAAACGGGTTCTGCTTCGCCTGTCAAGATTATTTTCTCTTTGCATGTTAAACATTGGGTTTCGATCTCCCCTTTCATCAAACATTCTTACATTTCCATCGCTGTTAAATGGTGTAGACATTGGGAAGTTAGAAACGACTCTGTTTAACCCACCTGACTGGTGCTGTACACTGTTATTAAGTGAAGAAGACAATCCAACCTTTAACCACGATGATACATCCTGATCCAGGTTCAGCCGAAACGAATATCTCCTGAAATCGTTGTTAGTAACAATTGCTTCGTGATCATCCATAGTACCAGAAAGAGCATAACTTGTACCACCACTTGCTCCGCGAATACTCAGAGAATGGTTTTGCTGCATTCCCCTATCACCTAAAACTAAATCTTGCCAGTCGGTTGTGCGATTATTTTGAATAGCGTCTAATTCCCAATCAGCGAAAATATCAGCATCGTTTCCGGTATATGAACCGGCAATCCTATGTGCATCCCGAATGAATTCTGCAAATGTTGCTGTATCCATGACATTTATCCTGTCTCTCGTACTTTGAATGCCAACATAACTGCTGTAATCAACTGTAATTCCATCAGTTCCGCGCTGGGTTGTGACTAAAATTACTCCGTTAGCACCTCTCGAGCCGTATATAGCTGTTGCAGAAGCATCCTTCAAAATTTCAACAGACTGTACATCTCGAGGATTTATATCAATAAGGCCACCATCCATGGGTACACCATCAAGTACGAGTAATGGGTCATTATTGGCCACAAAAGACCTTGTTCCCCTTATTCGGATTGTAGAGCTTTCCCCCGGGCGGTAACTATCGGCCGAAACATTTACTCCTGCTGCCCTGCCCTGAAGCGCATTATCCATTGAATAGACCGGAACTTCGGTGAATTCTCTTCTGCTAATTGAAGATATAGAACCCGTTAAATCACTTCTTTGCTGAGCTCCATACCCAACAACCACAAGTTCGTCACCGGCAATTACAGATGATACAAGTATAATTTCGAGATTTCCCCTCTTTGCAACTTCAATTAACTTTTGTTCATATCCTATGTAAGACACAATAAGCGTAACGTCTAAATGCTCAACATTTAGGCTAAATTCTCCTTCTACGTTCGTACTGGTGCCTGTTGTTGTACCTTGAAGGATGATATTTACACCTGGCAAAGGTTCACCGGTTCTTGAATCAGTTACCCTCCCGGTTATCGTTTCATTCTGTTCATCAGCAGATGTTACTACATTTTGTAGAGCTGTGTTGCTGATTAGTGTCAACATTCCTATCTCGGCAGAGATGTTAGCTTCTGTATTCTGTTGTTGAAATGCATCAGCATTTTCCACTACCAGTCCTGTTGCCAGAACCAGTATACAGATCATTAGTTTGTCAAGTTTTTTTCCCATACACATTGGTTTTCCTGTTTTAGTGTGTTTGTTTTGATTTGATGTATAGAACACAGCAACAAGAAACCAGTTCAGTATTAAGATTAAATAATGTGATTATTATCAAAACATGACGCGAATGTTAACAGATGGTTTAATACCTAAAAACAGATTGTAGAATAGTAGAATGTAGTTTATTACATGGCAGTAAGTTATGGTGTCTGAATCTGAAGCCGCTTATGTTAAAACAAGAGCCGTATCAGTAAATTAAACCAAAGATTTATCTCAAGAGTATTCGGACTTGCCTTAAAAGTGCTCAATCTTGAATTCAAATCTATTCATTAATTAATATTGGTACCGCTCTCAATTCGAAATTGCCGAAAAAATCAGTAT
>REDS01000176.1 GCA_007693395.1 Balneolaceae bacterium
CAGACCTTATTGGCTGGAAGCCGCAGGTTTCTTACGAGGAGGGTATGAAACGAACAACTGCATGGCTTGAGAAGGAAATACTCAAAAAATAATGAATCTCTTCAGCTATAAATTTAAGCCGATCAAAACGTCAATAATATGAATACATACATTTTAAATTTTAAGTGCATTGCGCTCTTGATTCTGTTTTTTGCAGGATCAAGCAATCAACTATTTGGACAAATCAACGCAAACACCACGTTCAATCAGCATGATTCTCATGTTTTAGAATCCCAAATCAATGGAATAACTTACAAACTGGAAGTATCCCTGCCGTTGCACTATTCAGCAGATGATACGTTGCGCTATCCCGTATTATATATTTTAGATGGCAATATTGGGTTTCCCATCGCGCACTCTGTAAGGTCGGCTATGGATATAACTCGCAGTCTGGAAAATCTAATTATTGTAGGAATTGAATACGATGTGGACCGCATCATGGCCCGTTTCTTTGCGAACAGGTGGTTAGATTTCACGATTAGTAGTGATCCGGCCGCGGATAATCATCCTGCATTTTTAATTCCATCTGGTTTAAGTGAAGGAGATAAAAGTTCCGGCGGGGCTTCTGATTTTTTAAATGTACTGAAAAATGAAATTCTCCCATTTATTGATGAGGAATATAAAACCACCGGTGACCGTGGAATTACGGGTCATTCTCTCGGTGGTTTATTTGTCAGTTACGCTCTTTTTAAAGCCCCCGATCTTTTCAGCAGATATGGGATCAACAGCCCGTCTTTCTGGTGGGGAAGTGGAGAGATTTTCAATATTGAAAAATCATTTTCAGAACAGCATCAGGATCTGTCTGCGCAAGTATTTTTGTCAGTTGGCAGCATGGAAGGTGCAAGTATGACTTCCGGAATGACTGCATTTGCAGACTCCCTGAATAGTAGAAACTACGATGGATTAAAACTTACAGCGCATATTTTTGAAGATGAAGGTCATATGTCTGTAATCCCAGCAATGATAAGCCGAACGCTAAGTGTGCTGTATCGTGCCAATAATTGAGTGAACTCTTCTTTCTCAACATTCAGTCGCATTGATGAACCTCAAACGATGATTTCAGTGAAAGTGAAGGCACATTTATAAAGTAAACTTTTTCCCATATTGAAATAAATTCGAACCTTTTTGGAGAATTACTCCGTAGGCGTTAAAATCACTGAGTTGGTTATGCAAAGAGGATTTAAAAGTAGAGTTAAAAATAAAAACTGTAATTGATATATAGGGTTCTGCCTGCATTAGGACAAATAAGCTCAATCAATATTAAACTTCATATGATGGATTGCTCATCTGTTGAATGAAGGTTAATCTATAAAAATGGGGCCAATATGAGTTCCGGGAAAGAAATAGCGTTAGAAGAGGCATATAAAAAAATACAAGGCTTTATTTCAGGAAAAGCACCGCTGGATGGTATTGATGAATTATCCATAAAATCAGTCAAAAATAAAGGGTTAGCCTTTAATATTTCGCTAAAATATTAGCTCTAAATAATGTATAATATAGTGCCTGTTTTTTATGCTTAATAATATAATGTATATCATAAAACAAAGCGTTGGTGGGAAGGAAAATGCAGGTTTATTTTCATTTAAGACTAACCTCAAACATACCGGTCAGGTAAAATGAAATTTCTCGTTGTAGATGATGAAAAAGATGTAGAATTGCTCTTCCGGCAAAAATTCAGAAAAGAAATTCGAAGCGGTGAACTTGAGCTTGTCTTTGCTTTTTCAGGTCAGGACGCCCTTGATATTTTAAACAGTACAGACCCTCCCGAAGTGGTCTATGTATTTTCAGATATTAATATGCCCGAAATGAGCGGAATTGAGTTACTGAACGAAATTAAATCTGAGCATCCTGATATTTATATCAGCATGATTTCTGCTTATGGTGATGATGAAAACTACAATCGGGCGATTCAGTCCGGTGCAAAAGAGTTTTTTACCAAACCGATAGACTTTAACCACTTGAAGGAAGAGATAAGTTTAATGATACAAAAGAAAAAGGAGGGATAACGTGGCACTATTACAGAAGATACTTGTGGTTGATGATGAACCGGATTTACAAATGCTGATGATGCAGCGTTTCCGGCAAAAAATAAGATCGAAAGAGTACGAATTTTTCTTCGCTGAAAATGGCCAGGAAGCACTGGACATGCTTTCCGAATTCCAGGAAATATCTCTCATCCTTAGTGATATCAATATGCCAAAAATGGATGGGCTCACCCTGCTGAACGAATTGCAGCAGTTCGAAAGAAAAGATATCAAAGCAATTATGGTATCTGCCTATGGTGATCTTGAAAATATCCGCACTGCGATGAATTGCGGAGCCTACGATTTTGTAACCAAACCCATCGATTTTAAAGATCTCGAAACGACCATCGAAAAAACCCTTCGGGAGATTGAGCGTATTCAGCAATCAAAAGATCTTGAGCGCCAGCTCACATCACTCACGTACGATCTTGACATGGCTGCGCGGATTCAGCAGAAAATTCTGAAACAGGATTTTCCCGTTTACCAGGAAGATCCCCGCTTCGATATTTACGCCCACATGATAGCTGCAAAACATGTTGGAGGTGATTTCTATGATTTCTTTAAAATTGATGATGACCACCTCGCATTTTTTATAGGGGATGTAGCCGGAAAAGGTATACCCGCTGCAATCTATATGGCCGTGTGCAGAACCATGCTAAAATCGATTGGCTCAGAGGTGATTGATCCCGCCGAGTGTATCTTCAAGGTGAACAATATGCTCATACCTGAAAGTGATATCACAACGTTTGTAACGGTATTCTATGCTCTGCTGAACATCAAAACCGGTGAACTTAGCTACTGTAACGGAGGGCACAATTTGCCATATTTACAAACTGCAAAAGGAGAAGTTTCTGAGTTAAAAGATGTTGGCGGATTGTTGCTTGGCAAGTTTGAAGACGCGCCGTACGAAAAACACACGATACAGCTCAATCCCGGTGATACTGTTGTTACGTTTACAGACGGTATAACAGAAGCTGAAGATGAAGGGGATGGTTTTTTCGATGAGTATCGCGTTGTAGAATATCTGGAAAAAACAGCCGGTAAAAATATCAATTCAAAAGTGAAAGGGCTCTTTCTTGAGGTGATGAAATTTGCGGGATCTGCTCAGCAATCGGATGATATTACTGTTCTTGCCACCACCTACGAAGGGGATAAGTCCTGATTGGACGAATCCCAAACGGCAGATTTTTATCATAAAAAAATAGAAACTAAAGCCGGTTTAAGCTCAAGCCTCTATTTGATGAATTTCTTTCAGAATTGCGGCAGCATTTTTGTCATTTTTCTGCATGACTCTATGCTGTAAATTTGTAACAATTTCGGGCTCAGCATTTTCGAAAGCCAGCTCTTTCGCCTCTTTTTCAGTGCCTGTTCTCACCAGGTCGTAGATATCATCAGCACGAACAATGCTGTAGAGATTGTCTTCATTAAATGCGTGAGAGCGTAACTCCTCGTACTTACTAAACAATTCCGGGAACTGATTGCTGTCATCAGCACGGTCAATCACTTCAACGTCTTTTGGGCCTTCTGCACTTAATGGAGTTTTTGTGAGGTAGTAGAATTTTTGCTTGTAGATCATAGAATGAATTCAATTTTTTTGATGATCAAATATACAGGTTTTCAGGTACTATATGCAGATTTCATTAGGAAATATCTTTGGGGCTTACCATCCATTTCACAACGCAGGCGCCATATTGCAAGTCGCTCCAGTTCTCGATATCAGCCTCGAGGCAGGCAATGGTGGCGGTAGCAAAATGTTTGCGCACCGGTTCTGTAGCAAGCAGGGAAAGTACTTCGTCTGTCATAGGATTGTGGCCCACAGTCATCACAATGGTCGATTCACTGCTTGCCCTTCGAATAGCATTTGTATAAGCAAGAGGCCCGGTAAAGTAAAGCTCCTCATCCCAGCTTATCACTTTTTTCCTCAGATCAAGCTGTTCGGCAACATGCAGTGTTGTTGTTTTTGCACGATTTGCAGGTGAACTGAAAATTTGATCCGGATAGATTCCAAGCTCCTTCAGGTACATTCCCATTTTAGGGGCATCACGTTTGCCGCGCTTGTTGAGGGGGCGGTCAAAATCACGCAGTGCAGGATTATCCCAAGCAGACTTGGCATGGCGCATTAAAAGTATTTTTTTCATGGCTGATAGTTAACAGGGTTAGTGTTCAACTGCATTGTACTGTTTTAAAATTTCCAAAACCTGATCGATTGGCAGGCTTTCCATAGTTCGTCCATTTTCACCGCTCATTGTTTCTGCCATAAATAGTGAATTCAATATTGCTTCTTCTGTTGCTTCAACAGCAGCCAGAAATAGAGGAGTCATCGCACTATTCTTCAATTCAATTTGGCTGATTTTATCACCTTCACTATCGGTGTTAATGCGAACATCGGGATGCGTTGAAAAGGCAATCACATAATCACCGCTGCCGTTTGATGCAAATCCGCCCACACGGGCAATACCCAAAAATGCACGCTTGGCAAGCCGTTCCAGATTGCGCGATGTGATGGGAGCATCTGTAGCCACAACAATCATAATAGAGCCATCTACATCGTAATCATATCCGTGTGAATCGGTCAGTGAATGTGTATCGGTTTCCGAAGGTAACATATCGGCCATATAATGATTATTCAGCTCCCGGCCAACCGGTGCTCCGTTAATGGTCAAAATTCCTCCAAAATTAGACTGAACCAGTACTCCAACTGTGTACCCTCCATATTCATCGGGCAAAACGCGCGAAGAGGTGCCGATTCCTGCTTTGAATCCA
The DNA here is from genome assembly GCA_007693395.1 of Balneolaceae bacterium. Lineage (GTDB taxonomy): Bacteria > Bacteroidota > Rhodothermia > Balneolales > Balneolaceae > Rhodohalobacter. The sequence goes on from REDS01000176.1 coordinate 4,827, forward strand.
AGCGCCCTTGTACCAGTTCCTGCACCAACATTTCCCTCTTCCACAGGGCCGCTTTCTGCACGTTCTATGGCTTCGTAAATATCATCTGTTGTAATAACCCGCTTGCGGATATTGTTGAGCCAGCCATCGTTGGTTTCACCCACAACGGGGTTTACGGATCGCACATTCTCATTTCCGGGAAGATTCAAAACGTAATCCGCAACACCATGAGCTGCATTGAATATGCTTAGCGTATTGGTAAGTGCAATGGGTGTTTCAAGCTCTCCGAGCTCCTGAACCTGGGTAAATCCAAGTGCTTTCCCAAAACCGTTGCCTACATAAACTGCTCCCGGTACCCGATCACGAAAAAGATTGCCCGGGTGTGGGAGAATTGCGGTTACTCCGGTGCGTACATCATCACCATCAATAATGGTTTTATGCCCAACAAGAACCCCTTCAACATCGGTGATGGCGTTCCAGTTGCCGGGAGTTAAAATTCCGGGTTGAATTCCCATATCACGGGCTCGCTCACGATCTTGTGAGAAAATCATATTAGTAACGGTAAATAAAAATAGAACGGTTAGAGCAATTCGCATGAATTAGCGGTTTGGTTTGTTTGAAAATCAGTAATCAAATAAAATTAAAATATTGCAGACTAAAAACAGGATAAAAAGATTATTTGTTGTAGTGATCTGCCGAATAAAAGCCAGAAGGAGAGTGGATGTTGGAATATTTTACAATTCTGAGAATCAATTCTCATTAATTTTGAAATTAAATCTAATCGGGATACATAAAGAAATCAGATGGCATATTTTTCTCAGGTTGCAGTTATTGGAATATCGAGCCTGATCGCAGCAAATTTGTTTGCCCGTAACGCAGAAAACTTTCCGGAAAATACCGGGCAGTATCATATTGAGGCCTATCGTCTTCAACCCGGAGAAGAGTTTATTCTTGATGGTAAAATGACAGAATCATTTTGGGGTGCCATCACACCAATTACAAATTTTACCCAGCAGGAACCAATTGAGGGTGCCGAGCCAACCGAAAGGACAGAAATTTATATTGCATACGACGCCTCCAATCTCTACATCGCTGCTATTTTGTATGACAGCAACCCCGACGGTATCCTTGCATTTCAAAAGAGAAGAAACCAGGGCCTGGGAACAGACGACAGGTTTATGATGATTTTAGATACGTTTAACGACGGGCGAAATGCTTATTTTTTCGAAACCAATCCGGCGGCTATCAGGGGCGATGGGCTTTTAACCGTTGGGCAGGGTATAAATCTCAACAAAGCCTGGGATGGCATCTGGGATGTACGAACTACCATCACGGAAGAAGGCTGGATTGCAGAGTTTGTAATTCCATTTCGCTCACTCGATTTTGACCCTGAAGTGGCTGCCTGGGGTATCAATTTTCAGCGAACCATCCGCCGGCAAAATGAGGAGATTATGTGGGCGGGGTGGCGACGAAATCAGGGGCTGTTCCGCCCGCAAAATGCGGGCACACTTACCGGTTTGTCAGGAATCAGTCAGGGAATTGGACTCGAATTTACTCCCTATCTTGCTGCTTCAGGCAACAGAAGATGGCTGCAGGGTGGTTCAGTAGAAAACAACGGAATCTTTGATGCAGGTTTTGATGCCTCTTATAGTATTACGCCAAGTGTGAGGGCTTCACTCACCGTAAACACCGATTTTGCAGAAACAGAGGTAGATCAGCGCAGGGTTAATCTAACCCGTTTTCCGCTTTTTTTCCCCGAACAGCGAAGCTTTTTCCTTGAAGGGGCAAGCATTTTCAGTTTTGCACCTGCCAGTGGAGTAAATCCATTTTTTAGCAGAAGAATTGGGTTGGTAGATGGAGATCCCATGCCGGTTAATGGAGGCCTTCGGGTGCTGGGAAGAGAGGGAGATACTAATTTTGGCCTCTATCAGATTCGCACAGGGAGCTTAGGAGATATTAATCGCGAAGATTTTACTGCGGCAAGAGTTACTCAAAATCTATTTTCAGAGAGTAATGTGGGGTTAATTTACACCCGAAGAGCTACACTTGATGACGACTTTTTCAATGATCGCCACACTCTGGGCGCTGATATGGAATTTGGAACATCCCGTTTTCTTGGCAACAAAAATCTGCAGTTTCAGGCGTTCTTTATATGGCATAATACATTTACCGAGAACGAAACCAGCGAATTCTGGGACAGAACCAGCCGCGGTATTCGCATCAACTATCCCAACTTTCCGTTTTACGGGTGGATGTCTTACAGGGAGTTTGGGGATGCATTTAATCCCGCTGTGGGCTTCACTCCGCGCAACGGTTTCAGAAGGTGGCAGCCAACCATTGGATACAGGCGTGTAGCCGGTAACAATAATCTGATACGTTCCTGGAATGTTCAGGCATTTTTTGAGTACTTAATGAATCTTGATTACGAGCCGGAAACAGTAAATCTTACACTAACCCCGATTGATATACTTTTCGAAAGTGGTGATCGAATTGAGATAAGCCTTAATCGTAGTTTTGAAAGGCTCTACTCAGATTTTGACATCCTGAGGGATGCCTCCGCAATTGTACCTGCCGGAGATTACTACTCGTGGCGATTCAGAGCTCAGGCTTCAACAGCCTCATTCAGGGCTGTTTCTGCAACCGCTCAATACACCATTGAGGGCTTTTGGACGGGTACAAGAAACATCTACGAACTTTCAGGTACAGTACGCCCCTATCCCGGAATAAACCTTTCGGTTGACTTGAACAGAAGTGATGTGTTTTTGCCTGACACCGATTTTGTAACCAATCTGATTCGCTTAAGGGGGAATGTTGATTTAACCCCCAACACAGCCTTAACAAATATTATTCAGTTTGATGATATAAGCGAGATACTTGGTTTGTACAGCAGATACAGGTGGACGGTTACTCCCGGCTCCGACCTGTTTCTTGTACTATCCTACAACTGGGTTCAGTTCGAAAACCGTTTTGAGCCAATTGAAACACAAGCGGCGCTGAAATTCAACTACACGTATAGGTTTTAAAAAAAACACCCCAAACAAATACTGCCGGGGTGTTTATCAATCAATCAACCATACCATACAGGCTACTCTTCAGAAAAAACCGTTTAGATAGGCTGATTTACATAAACCTGATATTGCGCATTAATTTCATCAATGGATGGAGCCTCACCGGCGATCACCCAAAAACGAT
>REDS01000180.1 GCA_007693395.1 Balneolaceae bacterium
GCCGTGTGGTATTTGTATTGAACTGCTGATTCAGATTGGATGTAACACTGAAATTGTACGCCCCTTCGGGATGGCTGTAACGGTACGATACTCTCGATGTACTGCTTGTTTCAGCTCTGTCGTCGATGTCAAAAGAATTTCGGCGGAAGTAGTCGGCACTCCTGAGGTTGATATTTGCATTGATATTGGCAAATGGGGATAGCTGCTGATCGTGTGTGAGTGCAAGCCTGCGCGTTCTCGTTTCAGTAAATCCCGGGTCTGTAGGCTCAAGGCCACGTTCAATGGAGAAACCAAGTACAGCATTTCCGTTAAAGTTACCGGTCTTTCGGTATTGGAATCTCGATTCGTTAAATACGGTGCCCGAGGTAAACACATCAAACGAAGTTTGAGCGGTCAGGTAATCGTTTATATACTGGAACCAACCCAGATTCTGAAGGCCAATACCACGAGCTGATGTGTTCTGAAAAACATACGTAGGCTCAAGAAGGCCCGACCGCCGCCGGTCAATCCCGGCAGGTACATAACCAAATGGAAAAACAAGGGGATAGGGGATATCCAGTATGTAAAGCTGGGCATTTGTGAAAAAGATCTCTTCTTCATCAACAACCTTCATTCGCCGCGCTTTTATGTAGTAGTACATATGGTCCGGCGGGCAGGTTGAGTAGATGCCATCTTCAACAAATACTTCGGTTCGCGAGATATTTTTTACCTGTGTGCCGATGAGATATCCATCATCAACCTGAATCTCAGCAACTTCAAACTTTCCCTTTTCGGTTTTATAGTTGAAAAGTATTCGTGTACTTCTCAGATCGGTTCCGTTCTGCTTTAGTACGGGAAAGGAGAGTGTGTCCGCCGGGGATGTGGCCTGCGCCTGTACCTGTGTGCGATTTAGGTCGAGTTCAATAATACCAGATGAGAGCTCGCCGCTGGTATGCCTCACATTACTCGATCCAAACAGAAAGGCTTTTCTCTCGCCCCTAAACCTGAATGTGAGGGAGTCTCTTGCCTGAAAATTTACAGCATCTGCAGCCGCTTGCCTGTCAGCTCTGCGGGTTTGGGGAACTTGCTGAGTTGCCCCGGTACCCGCGCTGATAGATGAAGGGGTTGATTGCCCCTGCGGCTGATTCTGGAGGAACTCCTCAAGGTCAAAATCTTCGGGCAGTTCCGGTATGGTATCATTTTCGGCAGCACGGAGAGTATCCGATGCAGCCTGGCCGTGAACAGTACCTGCAGAAATGAGGAGCATGCATAATGGCAAAAATGAAATCAGGATTTTATGTCTTAGCCGGGCCACATGCATTTTTCAGGCAAACACATCACAAAATGGTTAAATAAAGGCATTTCACCTTATTCAGGGCCGGTTGTTTTGTTGTGCAGCATAAGTTTTTATCATCTGAATTCATTTCCCGACCATCTTTTTCTATAACTAATTACTGTAGAAACCGTGTTTAGTTTACCCGCTCTATGCGATAAACGGTTTCATTCGGCTTTTTCATGCCATACTCTTCCCGAACAATACGCTCAATCAATTCAGGGTTTTTTTCAATGTCTTCAATTTTCTTTTCAAGTTCGGCTGTTTTCTCTTCAAGCTGTCTTGTTCGCTCAATCAGCTCTTTTTTCTGCTGTTCAAGCTGATATTTCGTATAAAGGCTGTGTGTGTCAAAAAAGAGAAACCAGACAGCAATAAAGGCAATAAGTGTGCCCACAATCCAGGATCTTTTCCATCGAAACGAGTTGAATTGATTTAGCTTCATGATACTGTGATGATTTTTTACGAAATTACTCTAAAAATAGCGTAGAACCAAAGTATTTTGCTCAAACGCCGCTCTCAAATTACCCAAAATTAATGGACAGGCAGTTCGTTCAGTCATCGTACCAGGAGCCATCCGAAACACAGTTTATGAAATTACAACACGTTTTACTGCCACTTATTTTAATCTTTTATTTTGCTGCCTGTTCGGGCCAGGAAACATTGGTTCAGGAGGGGGGAGATGAGCGGGCTTCGGCTGCCCAATTTCCTGATACAAGTACCGTAGAGTGGATAGAGGTCTATTTCAATATGCCGGCTGATCATTCCGTGGCAAAGCGGGGAAATCTGGTGAACGACAATGCTGATCTGCTGCAAACTTTGCTTGATCTTATTAACTCAGCCAAATACAGTGTTGATCTCAATATCTACAACCTCGAGCACCACGAAGTGGGAGAAGCTCTTGTAGCTGCCAAAGAGCGTGGTGTGCGTGTTCGGGTAGTTACCGATCACTATAACCGGTTCAGAAACCGCGAGCATGGAGAGGCGATGTGGGGAATGCTTCGGGATGCCGGAATTTATACCATTGATGATGCAGGGGATGTGTTTAATCCCGACGGAACCATTACATCACACAGGCTGCCAGGCGCCAGCTACGATATGCACAACAAATTCGCTGTGATCGATATTTTAAGTGACGATCCAGATGATTATTACGTTTGGACTGGCTCCATGAACCTTACCTATACCGGACCGATCAACTCAAATAACACCATTGTGATTAAAGATAGTGGTATTGCAGAGGCATATCACAGGGAGTTTAATCAGATGTGGGGCAGTGATGGCGATGTGCCAAATCCCGAACGAGCGCGGTTTCACAAAGACAAGCGATACATCGGTGAAAAGATTTTTTTTGTAGATACCACCAAAGTTGAGCTCTATTTCGGCCCCATCAATCGCGATCGTTCTAAACCTTCCATTGCCGAAAGGCTGCATGAGCTGGTTCGGGATGAAGCCCGGACTGATGTAAACTTTCTTGCGTTTGCCATCACACCCGATCTGCCCATGAGCCAGACGATGTGGCGAAGATCGTTCTCAGATGGTATTCTGCTGCAGGGCTTAATTGACCCCCGTTTTTATGCACAGTACAGAAATGCGGGGGCAATTTGGGCAACTCCTGAAGCGCAGATGGGTACAAGAAACATCAGGCAGGCGAGAGAACTGCGCACTTTGCACCATAAGGTAATGCTGATTGATGTAACTAAACCGTTCGATAACGATCGCGGGATTGCGGTTGCAGGATCTTATAATTTTTCGAGAAATGCCGAAGAAAATAACGATGAAAATCTGCTCATTTTTCACTGCCAGTATATAGCAAATCAATACTACCAGGATTTTATGGGGGCGATGAAACGGGCAACCGGCGAATTTGAACCACCAGTGCCACCGATACGCCACGAGCAGTGGTACCCGGTAATGCGCGTGCATGATGGCAGCCGCTTCGATATAGAAGTAACCTATAGATTTGGCTACCCGGTGCGCTTTTTGGGTGTGGAAGTGCCACGAATTTTTGCAGGCGCCGACTCCTCTGAATTTCACTCTGCTGAAGCCGCTGAGTTTCTGGCGAACCTGATAGAAGGCAAGGAGATTCGCATGTACGGCTACGATCTGTTTACACCGGAATCACGCTACGGATCGTTCAGGGCGTATGTGCAGGTTCGGGACGAAGATGGCGTGATCACTGATGTAAACAAAGCGATGATCGAGAATGGTTTTGGCCAGTGGACACGATACTATCGCCAGCATCCGGACTCTGTGGCAGCTTTTCAGAACTATAGTGAGCTTGCAAAAGAGCAGGGTAAAGGAATGTGGCAGGAACCCGATCGTGTAGGCGAGCGCATCCCAAGGGTAACTCTCGGGCGCGATGGCGATGCCGTAGCAGTGGCTTTCCCGATAAATATTAATCTGGCTGATGCTGTAACACTACAGGCACTAAGTGGTGTGGGCCCTGCCATTTCTGAGCGTATTATAGAATACCGGCGCCAGCACGGCCTCTTCGGGGATATTGAAGATCTGATTAATGTATCGGGGATAGGGCCTGCAACAATGGAGAGGATGCGTCCATATATTACAGTTGATATTGTAGATTAAAAAAAAATAACCCCTACCGGGTATCAGCCGATAGAGGTTAATCAAGAGAGAGTCTTAATAAAAATGTTTGTAAAGCGTGAATCGGGTGGGGCTCGAACCCACGACCCGCGGCTTAAAAGGCCGCTGCTCTACCAACTGAGCTACCGATTCAGAAAGTAATTTTTCAAAGACTTCAAATATAAGAGTTTTGATTAATTAAAATCAAACATTCTGTTTTCGGTGCCAGTTAAATTCAGTACTTCTGTTGTTAAAGAATTTCAAACTGTATATTACTAACGCTTAGAAACTGTATGTAGTTCACATCACCAAAAATAAACTATGGCTTCAATATTCACTAAGATCATACGCGGCGAGCTTCCGTGCTACAAAGTGGCTGAAAACGAGACACATATCGCCTTTTTGGATATCAATCCGGTAGCCGAGGGCCATACCCTGATAATCCCCAAAGAAGAGATAGATTACCTGTTTGATCTACCCGATACACTCCTGGCCGATACCATACTTTTTGCAAAAAAGGTAGCACTGGCAATTGATAACGCACTTGGCCCGGTAAGAACAGGTGTAGTACTGGATGGAAGGGAAGTACCCCATGCGCATATCCATCTCGTACCAATTTATTCTGATACGCAAAGTGTATCCCTTGGCCGTAAGCTGGATATTCCCGGCGAAATAATGCAGGAGATAGCCAACAAAATTGCAGCAGAGGTGAACCTATGAAAATATTGGTGCTAAACGGCCCCAACCTCAATCTGCTTGGCCAGCGGGATAGAAACGTGTATGGGTACGAAACTCTGGAAGATGTAAAAAACCTGCTTTCGGAGCACTTTTCTGACATTGACTTTATTTTTCTGCAAAGTAATCACGAAGGCGATTTGATAGATGCCATTCAATCGGCCCGAACCGATACCATCGATGCACTCATCGCAAATTGGGGTGGTTTTACACACACATCGGTAGCCATTCATGATGCTCTGGAACTCTTAACAATCCCAAAAGTTGAGGTACACATCTCTAATATTCATGCGCGAGAAGAATTTCGTGAGCGTTCCGTAACCGGCAAAGCCATGAATGGAATTATCACAGGTTTTGGAACATACAGCTACGTTTTGGGTGTGAAAGCAGCTCTGCAATTGCTATCGAAAAAAATTATCCGTGAATAAACTCCGTGAACTCTTTTCAGACACGTTAATTTACGGCATCAGCAGTGTGTTTGCCCGGTTCATTAACTATCTGCTTGTTCCGCTGCACACAGGCGTTTTCAATACAGCTCAGTACGGCATAATGGGGCTGGTTTATGCTGCCATCGCATTTTTGAATGTACTCTTTACATTTGGCATGGAATCGGCCTATTTGCGATATGCAGAAAAGCGGGAGCAGGCACCGCACGTGTTTAAAACCTTACAGACAGGCCTGCTGATTTTTGCATCCCTTCTCTGCCTGCTACTCTATTTATTAATGCCAATTCTGTTGCCGGTAATGAGCCTTAGCACCGAACTGGCACCCATCTTTCTGATGATGCTCGGAATTCTCTGGTTCGATACGCTCTCCATCGTGCCAATGGCAGAGCTGAGATTAACCCGCCGGGCATGGCTCTATGCCGCACTGAAAACCTTGAATGTCATCATAAACATCACCCTCAATTTTTATCTGATTCTTGGCCTTGGAATGGGTATCGAGGCTGTCTTTTTGGCGAATCTCGCAGCTTCTTTTGTGATGACTATTCTTGTGTGGATGTTCACTGCTGAATTGCTGATGGGATCGTTCAAAAAAGAGTGGATGAAAACCGCATTTGTATTTGGCTGGCCGTTTGTACCTTCAGGTATTGGATTTGTGATCAACGAAATGCTCGATCGTTTTCTTCTAAACGCCATGGATCCCGCCATTGCACAGCAGCTCTACGGGCCGAATATTACACCTGAAGATGTGGTTGGTATCTATAATGCGTGCTACAAACTGGCTGTTTTCATGCTGCTTCTTGTACAGATGTACCGAATGGCGTGGCAGCCCTTTTTTATGCGTCATGCGGGGGATGGCGATGCAAAACATCTCTTTGGGCAGGCATTTATCTGGTATAATGCATTTTCTGCGATGCTGTTTATGGCTGTGGCGCTTTTCAGGGAGCAAATTGTTGCCATATCCATACCTGGCACCGAAGCCACTCTTATAGACAGCAACTACTGGGCCGGCCTCGATATCGTACCGTTTCTGTTATTGGCCTACTGGTTTCACGGGTGGTATATCAATTTTTCATCGGGGGTATTCATCAAAGAAAAGACAAAGGTGCTCTATAAAATCACGCTGATGGGTGCGGGGATAACCATCACCGCCAACATTATTCTGATACCATTTTATGGAATGATTGGGTCGGCTGTCGCCACGCTGCTCAGCTACGGAGCTATGGCTGCAACTCTTGGCATCTACAGTAAAAAAATAATGGATGTGCCCTATAAACTGCCGGAAAGCTTTGGTTTGATGGTTGTTGTGGCAGGCTTGATATTCGCAGAACCAGTTTTGCAACAGGCTGTGTCAGGTGAATTTTTGGCAAAAGGTGTGTTGCTCTTCGCCGGTGCTATTGTCACTTCAATTTACGCCTGGCGGCTTATGCGATTTGATTGATAAAGGTTTACTTGCTCAGAAGGAACTGGGTCCATGTTTCCTGTCTTCCACATCGGGACACCTATTCAGGAATGATTATTTTTGATTGAAGAGGCCATTTACACGTATGGAGATTTGCTACATCATCCCTCTCCTTTCGGCTTGGCTCAAAAGGAGCAAAAAGTCAAGGCCAAAAAGGCTTATTTGAGAGTTGGGCTTGCTGCCTTTTTTGGATGGTTGAACTGGTTTCGGGACACCTGAAATGTTCTTTATAGACTCGCAACTCGCTGATTATCAATACCTGAAAATCGTAAAAAAAAGTGTAGAGGTTAGAAGTCACTTCAATTTATCCCCGGCGCATACTTGTGTGGCCCGATATGTTTTATATCGGGGCGGGGATTAAACTTCTGGCATCACGCATAGAATACGATGTTGAAATCTAACTTTTTAGCGGAGCTCCTTCTTTTTTCCAGTTTACTTTTTTCCAAAGCAGCCAGGCGCCAATCAGTACAAACGGTATACTAAGCAGCTGGCCCATGTCAAAAACAGATCCCTGCAGGAAGTCGGCCAGTGTTTCTTTGGTGAACTCAATCAAAAATCTGCCACTGAACAGTACTACTAAAAATGCTCCGAACAGGGAGCCTTCCGGCGGTTTTTTGTTGTATTTGAAGTAGATCCAGCCCAGTACAGCGAGTACAATAACGCATAAAACTGCTTCATAGAGCATGGATGGATGGCGTGGCAGCATGTCAATCCGCTCAAAAATGATTGCCCAAGGCAGATCTGTTGGCATTCCCAAAATTTCGGAGTTGAAGAAGTTTCCAATCCGGATAAACATCCCTCCAATGGCAACACCCGGCACCACCCTGTCGGCCACCCACATAAACGTAACACCTGCAGTCCGTTTTGCATAAAGCCACATGGCGATGATGATGCCGATTGCGGCACCGTGGCTGGCAAGGCCGCCGGTCCAAACCTGTGGGATGAGATGAACGTTACGCAGGTAAAATTCCGCCTCGTAGAAGAAAACATGCCCCAATCTTGCCCCTACGATTGTGGCAACCAGTACGTAAATCAACAGGCGATCAAGCTCTTCCTGTGGCTTTCCTGCGTCCATAAACATTTTGAAACCGAGCGAATAGCCGGTAACAAATGCCAGCGCAAACATCATACCATACCACCGGGGAGAGATCGGACCTATGGTTTCGAATGAAGGGGAAGAAATAAACAGAAAAGGGAGCTGGCCTATGATTAAAGCACCAATAATCAAACCCCAAAAGTGAAGTGCCTGTGGTGCGTTAGGATCTTTGCCTTTTTTAGGTGGAGGTGTAATTTTTTTGTAGCCGAAGTAAGCTATAACAGCGGCAAGAAGCAGCCCCCAGATTGAAATGGAGAATGGAAGGTTGATTTCAGGAATGGTGAACATAATGGGATCAGCATTCCAGGTGATAAAATTTTGTGAATCCATGAAAAATTTTCAGA
>REDS01000125.1 GCA_007693395.1 Balneolaceae bacterium
GTACGGTAGTATTGCAGACGGGTGTACGCCTGGATGACGATGAAGAAGAGAAAAGATACAGATGGTCTCAGCGCAAAGTGTTCAGTGCCAGTGATTATCAAACCCCTGGAAAAATCACTTTCACATTTATTCCCCAGGAACAGTTAGAAGTAATATTTCCAGAGCTTCAACGGCCATGTGGAGAGCGCCTCCGTGACGGCAATATTTACATCAATTTTATTCATTATGGACCGGGGTTTTATGAACGGATTGCCACAGAACCGTTTGATATTATGGATACTCAGATTTTCGGAGCGGTCTATTTCGATACCCTAGCGATCCCGATTGACACTACACCGGTCTGCCCGCCGGATTGTTGATAAGTCATACATTCATCTCCCAAGTGTTAATTGGGGACTCGACTATATATATATGTATTATGAGTAATCGTTTAGCTAAAAATCCCGGAACAATGAAGAAGCCTCCCTTTAATAAAAATTCTTAAGAAAAGATTTTTATAGGGAAACTTGGCTTCATAAAAGTTTTGAGTGCTTTTATTTGTATCTAAACGTATCCTGTACTATTTGTTTAGAATTATCACCTTCAGAGTTCATGCCATCATGAAAATAAATCTTATCGTTTTGCTGATTTTCTGTGTAGGTATCGTGGCTGTAACCATCACTTCCTGCGACAACACCCTGGAGCCTTTAGATAAAGACACCGGCATCTTTGCCATCTACGGTTTCCTCGATCTCAAGGAGCAAAATCACTACATCAGGGTACGCGACCTAAACGTTCCATTTACCCGGGAAGCCACCGAAACCATAGACGCCACCGTCACTCTTCACAACCTCACGCGGGGAACTTCCGCCATCCTCGAAAGTGAACGCCGTGTGCACCAAGACGTGTACCAGCACAATTTTTTGTTCAGTGACAGCGTATTTCCCGATCACGAGTATCGCCTTGTCGTTGAAAGGTCGGATGGGGTAACCGTTGAAGCAAACACCCGTACCCCGACCATGCCGGAGCCGATGGCTGAACCGCTAAACCAGAACTGTTTTGTACCCGTAGCGTTCTCCTTGGAGCCGATGAACGGAGGTACAGTAGTCATACGTTTGGGGCTCGGTCCTACAAGTAGTGACCGATGGGGAACAAGACATATTTTAACATTGGATGATGACCAATCACTTGATAAAATTGAATTCACATTTATCCCTCAAGACCAGGTAATATCGATACTACCTGGCAGTGATCCCGACAGAAGATGTGCTCAACACCTAAGAACCAGCAACATTTATGTGAGTTATATTCACTATGGTCCTGGATTCTTCGAACGAATTGAGAACGATCCGTTTGATATATTTGCAAGTACACAACGGTTCGGCGCCCTCTATTATGATACGCTCGCCATTCCGCTGGACACTTCAAGGGTCTGCCCGCCGGATTGTTAATGCCTAAAACGATGAAATGAAACACCCCTTAAAAATTAAATATCGCCCGCTTTTTGCAGATCGTCTCCCTACCGTGATATGTACCGCATTGATGGTTCTGTTCCTGTCTGCTCATATCACTGACGCTTATGCCCTGCAGAATGGTGTGATCCGGGTGGTGACGCTCTCCGAAAGCGACGGAAACCCGCTGGCTGGCGCCAATGTACTGCTTTATGAGCCGGGCGGCCGCGAACAAAACGCAGAGCCGGTTCACTTCTGCGTAACCGATCGCTACGGTTTTTGTGAAATCCGAAACGTTCCGTCCGGTGGGCCGTTTGAGCTGGTGGTTTCCTTTATCGGGCACCGTACGTATGCAGATGAGGTCACATTGGAACCCGGTGAACGGCTTGTGAAGAGGGTTGAACTGCAAACCGAAGTGGGTGAGTTTGAAGAGCTGGTGGTGCAGGAGCAGAGGCAGATTACCACCGGAGAGGTGGGGGTACGCAGAATTACAAGCACCGACATTTCTCGCGTGCCCTCTCCGGTGGCCGGGGGCGACCTTGCTTCCTATCTGCAGACGATGCCCGGAATCGTGAGTACGGGCGACCGGGGCGGGGAACTCTTTATCCGCGGCGGCACACCCGACCAAAACCTCGTGCTGGTTGACAAGCTGCCCATCATCAAGCCATTCCACATTTCCAACCTCTTCTCCGCATTTTCCGATGATGTTGTACAGAATGTGGATCTGTTTGCAGGCGGCTTCGACGCAACCTACAACGGGGCTACGTCTGCCGTGATTGACGTGGCGCTGAGGCCGGGGAGCATGAGAGATTTCCGAGCCAGCGGATCAGCCAGCCCCTACATGGTTTCACTACACGCCGAAGGCCCCCTGGAGCGGGATCGGCAGTCGTTTCTGATCAAAGGCCGAACATCTGCCATCGAGCGGTTTGGACCGTCGCTTACCGGGCAGGAAATTCCCATCCGTTTCAGCGACCTTGTGGCGCGATATACAGTGCAGGGAAACGATATCACCTGCAATGTATCCGGAGTTTTTACCCGTGATGAGGGAGAGATTGTACCAGGCAGAGAGACTGTTCACAGCTGGTCGAACACTGTGATTGGTGGCCGGTGCCTCGGTTATTCCGATTTCTTCAACCACCCACTTGAAATTTCAGCAGGATACACATCCTACCAAAACAGTGAGGGTACACAGGAACAAACTGAACGTTTTTCTGCAATCAGACAGATCTATATCAATACCGACCTGCAGCATCAAATTGGCAACATTCCTGTAGATTTTGGATTCGGCGTTAACATCAGAACGTATGACGTTGAACTCTCTGAGAGAGTGAGACAATTCGTATCATTTGAACCTCTAAACAGAACAATACCTATTGCACACGTTTATGTAAATCTGGAATGGGCTCCTCTCAGAACTCTCACCGTACAGCCCGGTTTTGTATCACAGTTCACCCTCGATACTCCCATTACCTTTGAACCGCGGCTGCGTATATCGTGGCAGCCCGATGGAACCGACAGAACCCAGATCAGCCTGGCAGGCGGTAAATACACTCAAACTCACTCAGGTATTTCCGATGAAAGAGACGCCGGAACAGTATTTACAGTACTAAAACCGATTGAAGCCGGAGAACCACTCCCGGAAGCGTGGCACGGCATCATTGCATGGCAGCAAAGAGTTGGAGGCGGCTTCACAGCGAATACTGAGGCATTTGTGAAAATTCACCGCAATACACCTGTCTCAAAGTGGACACCCGAAGCACGCCTTAACATCGAAACAGCGTTGGCTGATGGCCTCACATTCGGTTTCGATGTTCGGCTGCGATATGAAACTCCACGCTTTTTTACTTCTGTTGGTTACGGATGGACAAAAGTGAACTACGAAGCCGTATCAGGGGATCTTGGCGCCTGGATTGAAGAAGCTGTCTTCAGCTACTCGCCCGCACACGACCAGCGGCATAAAATAAATGCCATAAGCAGTTACCGTTTTGCAGGGTTTACAGCCTCAGCAAGCTGGGAGTTCGGAACAGGAGTACCTTATACACAAATATTCGGGTTCGATTATTCACTCCGTGTTCCTGTTGAAGAACCCCAGACCGATCCCGGCACGGCGCGTATTCTCTTTAGCAGGCCATACGGAGAACGACTGCCAACATATCATCGGCTTGACCTTGCTCTGAAACGATCATTCCAAATAGCACCCTCCTCCCAACTGGAGATCAGCGCGGGTGTAATCAATGTTTACAACCGCAATAACATTTTTAATTTTGATGTATCTACACTGCAACGAGTTGACCAAACTCCGCTGCTTCCATACATGTCTTTGAAACTTTCCTTCAGATAATTTTTCATTTCCTGGAAAAATACCTGTGCATCACTTCAGCTTTGAACCGAACTTCTTAATCTCACCATCTCCTCATCACTCATCTGCCTGAATGATTTTGCTGTACGAACATTATCCTCCAGATGCGGTATGATGGATATCCCCACAATCGCTGTTGATATCGGATAGCTAAGCACGTACGTTAGCAGTTCGGACGGGTTGAAGCCGCGACCAATCAGTCCGCCGCCGCCCATAACTTTCATAGCTATTACACCCATCTCCTTTTCGGAAGTCAGCCTGAAAAACCGATCCAAATGGTCAGCATCCGGCATGATCGATCCCGCCGCATTAAGTGTAATCAAAGCGCAGTCGTATGGATGCTCCTCAATTGCATCCGATAATATTTTACTCGAATGACCGGTAACTCCCGTGAACCGTATCACACCCTGCTCTTTCAGTTCATTGAATGCATCGCGGGCACTCTCTTTCTGTCCAAGCCTCTCTAACGGGCCATGACCGCCAACAAAATGGTGCTGGTAAAGATCTATATAGTCAGTCTGAAGCCGCTTCAGGCTCTGCTCAAACATGCGCATGGTACCATCGTAGGTGTAATCGTGACTCTTTGTTGCAAGAAAAACTTCTTTACGCCGATACTTCATCACTTCACCGATGTACTCCTCACTTACACCCTGTCCATACATATTGGCTGTATCGATATAGTTTACACCCAAATCGAGTGCGCGATTGATAATCTCAACCGAATCATCCAATCGGCCGGGCCGTTCGAGTGTGGCCTGCCCGCCAAGGCTGAATATGCTCACATCGTGTCCGGTTCTTCCGAGTGGCCTGGTTGGCATAGGGTAATTGAGCGGATCCGTGGCCCATGCCGATAACTTCGAAAAGTAGCCGCTTGAGGCTGTTACACCCAAACCAATTGTAACTGCTGCAGTTTGTTTTAGAAATGTACTTCTTTCAATTTTCCTCTCCATAGGTACTCCCGATTATCTTTATTCAGAGCCGGAATTTGTTTTAGCTTGTTGCTCTCCGCTCTATTTTTAGTCTATACTATCAATGTACTGAAATTCAGCTTTTCGAAAAAAAATATCGGTAATGAACATCCCGGTTATTTGCAGGCTTCAAATATCTCACTTACTTCCAATTGGCTTTTTCTTTCTATACATTCCAAAAAATAATGTGAGATTATATGAAACAGATTTTTTTCTCAGTGGCTGCTATCGCCATTTTTCTGGCATTCACTGGTACACACTCACATGCTCAAATAGGAGTGAAAGGCGGTGTTAATCTTTCCAAATTTGTGGGCAGTGATGCCGGTGGAGCGGATGACATCATGGGACTCAATATAGGAGCTACTTTCCGGCTGTTTGGAATCGGGCCGGTATCCATAAACCCGGAAATTTATTATTCAGAAAAGGGCACCCGCTTTTCTGATCAGATTAGCACGTTCATGAATATGGATCCCAATCAAATAAATCCTGATGATTTTGAAAACTTTGACCTCGAGTTCAATCTCGCTTATGTTGAAGTACCGATAATGCTGAAGATTTCCATGCCGTTCATTAGCGGAGATGTGGTTAAGCCTTTTATAAACGGCGGACCCGTTTTTGCCTGGCGGATTGATTGCAATTTTTCGCTCGAAACAGCAGAGAGTATTTCGGTACAAGAGTGCGCTAACCAAAATTTCCCAGATTTTGAAACGACGTTTAAACAAGCCGACAGGGGATATGCCCTGGGAGGCGGCCTCGATTTTGTGGTACCCATTCTGGGCACGTTTATTATTGAAGGGCGATACACCCGCGGCCTCTCCCGCCTGCGCGAAACCGGCGTAAATGATGATATCCAAAACCAAAGCTTTACACTTCTTGCCGGATTTACCCTTGGGTTTTAGCACTCACTAAGGCTAATCGGGATATTTACGGCAAGGCCACCGTCGGAAGTCTCCTTGTATTTGGAGTTCATATCCTGTGCGGTCTCCCACATGGTTTTCACCACCGCATCAAGGGAGACTTTGGCTTTGTCGGGGTCGCTGTACAGGGCAAGTTGCGAAGCTGTAATCGCCTTGATAGCACCCATGGTATTTCGCTCAATACAAGGAACCTGAACGAGGCCGCCAATGGGGTCGCAGGTCATTCCAAGATGGTGTTCCATGGCAATCTCAGCCGCCATAAGGCACTGTGGTACACTTCCTCCAAGACACTCGGTTAACCCTGCTGCTGCCATTGCCGAAGAGACCCCTATTTCTGCCTGGCATCCGCCCATTGCTGCAGAAATGGTGGCCCTTTTCTTAAAAATAGTCCCGATCTCGGATGCTGTGCACAAAAACCGGAAAACCATATCTGCGCAGTGATTCTCACGAAAGGTAACCAGGTACTGAAGCACGGCCGGTATCACCCCGGCAGCGCCGTTTGTGGGCGCGGTCACAACACGTCTGAATGATGCATTTTGTTCATTAACAGCAAGAGCAAAGCAGCTCACCCAATCCAGAATATAATCGAAGCCCTCTCCCCCGTCCCGGATAGCTCTTCGCCAGGTTTCATAGTCTCTGTACGGTTTATCTCCCATCATGCGATTGTTCAAAATTGAAGCCCTGCGCATCACCTGTAGCCCGCCAGGCAGATAGCCATCGGTGTGGCAGCCTTTGTAAATACAATCGCGCATCACTTCCCAAATCTTTAAAACCGAGTTGCGGGTATCCTCTTCACTTCGCCACGCCTTTTCATTTTCAAGCACTACGCCGGAAATTGGCAAACCGGTCTGTCTGCACCAACGGGCTAAATCAGAGGCCGACTCAACAGGGTAATCCAACGCTACATGCTCCGTTTCCGACAGTTCATCATCGTCTTCCTGCACTACAAAACCACCACCCACTGAATAGTATGTTTCTCTGATGAGTGAACCCTTCTCCAGTTCACATAAAAAACGCATGGCATTGGGATGATATGGAAGCATCTCATTCTTAAGAAAATGAATGCATGTATCTGGGTTAAACCGAATCCAAACCGTTCTGTTGAGATGTAATTTTTTCTCTGCTCTGATGCCGCCAACAGTGGAATCAATATATTCAGTATCAAACGTTTCGGGATCGAAGCCTGTTAACCCCAGCATTACGGCCACATCTGTACCGTGACCCACACCGGTTTTTGCCAGCGAGCCATAGAGCTGCACTTCAAGGCGTTTCACATTTTCGATATTACCGCCCAGCCGATCAGTAAATTTGAGGCAGGCTTTCCATGGGCCCAGGGTGTGCGAACTGCTTGGCCCCACACCGATCTTAAACATATCGAGTACTGAGATAGACTCCACGCTTCTTCTTTCTTCTATTTGCAGATTTTTAATAACAGAACTCACTTATTACGACAGAAAGGTACCACTACTTCCGGCTATATTAAACGAAAAGTAACAATTTTGAAGACATCATCACGTAATTTCATCGCTGCATCAACATCCACAGTTGTTTGTCAATATGTCTGTTTTTCACCATAGATAATATGATTCATTGGATGGCCGGTATTGCCGGTGGTATAAGGTATATTAATAAAATTGGAAACCGTTGAAGCAATATCGGAGATACTTACAGGAACCGTACTGCTGCCTGAAGGTATATCCCACCCGTACCAGATAAGCGGTGCACGTGAATCGTAACTCCAGGGTGCGCCATGGGTAGTACCTACTTGCCGGTTTGAAGTAAACCATTGTGGTTCGAGCCAGTAGATTACATCACCCGACCGGGATGCATTGTAGCCCCGCTGTATTCGCTGGTGAATAGTATCGGTGAATGTTCCGCTTCGAAGTGCATCGGCCGTAAGGGCCCCCGCAACACCATTTACCGAGATCAAAATATCAGCTGCATCGCGCTGTACATGTTCCGGACGTACGCCATTTGCACGAATAGCATCATGATCCAGAAACAGCTGCGTGCTTCGCAAAGTACGAACCGGATTGAAGCCATAAATCGCCATTAACTGCTCTTCCAGCAGCTCCGCGGTTTCACTTCGATTATAGTTGCCTGTTGGTAGGCCAAGATCTCGCAGGTACTCCGGATTATGAGCCGCTCCGTGATCGGAGGTAAGAAAAACGAGTACATTTTCTTTTCCAAAGTTATCATCCAGGTAACTGAGAAACCTCTCCAGCTCCCGGTCGAACCGGATATAGGTATCCTGAACTTCTTTCGAGGCCGGGCCGTAGCGGTGGCCAATATGATCGGGAGAGGAGAAGGATAGTGCCAGCAAATCTGTCTGTTCATCCTGACCGAGCTCTTCACCTTCTATTGCGGCGTAGGCCATTTCAAATGTGTAGGTGTCGCCAAAAGGAGTGTTTGCAAAAATACCATTGCCCGAAATTTCGGCGTAAGCCGGCAGGTCGTGAGGAAATACCGGCCTGTCCTGCCCTCTAAACGTTCCTTCGTACCGGTTGTCATCTTCAATACTTTCAGTGTACGTTTCAATGGGCAGCAGGGTCTCCCATGGCTCGCTCACATACTGTGCCGGCAGATCGCGGTCATTAAATTCGTTCACCCAATCGGGAAGTTCATCCATATAAAACGTGCTGCTAATCATTCTCACTTCGGTATAGTCGAACCAATAGGCCTGGCCGGTAAATCCTGCCGGGAGAATCGATCCCCGATCCTTTAGAGCGATACCAACCGCTTTCGATTTCATGTTGGTGTGGAGACGAAGTTCATCGGCAATGGAGGTGGAGAGCATCCATCGGGGTGACATCTCCCCTTCATCGGAATTTGAGCCTACGGTTGTAACTGTAGAATCACCCGTTACATAGGTTCTTCCGCCTGTATCTTTCAAGAACCAGCTATTACCAATAATTCCATGAACGGCCGGTGTGGTACCGGTATAAACCGAGGCGTGGCCCGGCCCTGTAAATGTGGGTGCATAATCAAAGTGTGCATTATCAAAAGAGAAACCCTCGTTTACAAGCCTTTTGATTCCATCTTCTCCATAGTGGTCCCAATATCTGTAGATATAGTCGTAGCGCATCTGATCTACCATAATGCCGATTACCAGCCTTGGGGTTTCAAAATGCTCTCTTTGCTCTTGCTGAGCGTGGCCATCATTTTGAGTAAAGAGTGAAATGAACAGGATGATTGTTACAAGTATTGCTTTATAAAACGTCATGTTATGGGTTTATTCAGTTATCAGTTGTTATCGATATCTATTGTTAGGCCGTTAAGTTTTTCAAAGTCTTTGAGTACACCATCAATGGGGCTGAATGCGCTGTATCCATTCGGTTGATCACGATTGCTGCTTGCCCGGTGTATGCCAACCAGAACAACGGGGTTTTCAATTTCTGAATCATCAGATTCTACCCGCTTGAATACGGGCGAACCACTGGTGCCACCGCCAGATGTGGCATATCGTGCACGGTACTGGCACTGTAATATTAGCTCATGCCTGCTTCTTCGGCTGTCAACACAGGTGCGAATTACCTCGCCGCTTGTCCACCCGGAGTTGCCTCCAATTTTATGCAGGGTCATTCCTGTCATAATATCTTCAATCAGGTCAACCACAGCAAAAGGGCTCTTGTCTGTATCAATTTCCCTGGAACCCTCAACCATCCATGCCTCACTTTTCCATTCTGTTTTAGCGATATAGCCTATTGCCCTGTCCACATCCTCATCAATACTTACT
The DNA here is from genome assembly GCA_007693395.1 of Balneolaceae bacterium. Classification (GTDB taxonomy): domain Bacteria; phylum Bacteroidota; class Rhodothermia; order Balneolales; family Balneolaceae; genus Rhodohalobacter. The sequence goes on from REDS01000125.1 coordinate 9,411, forward strand.
ATTGCAGAATCACTCCAACGGCAGGGCCAGCAATCGCTGTTCATAGATACACACATATCGAGTGACTGGGGGCCGTCTGCTATTTCAGTACCTACTACATCGTTCGGTTCATCTCGTTCACCCTGAAAATAGAGTGTGGTACTCCGGCCATGAGCATTTTCAGTACAGTGGCCATTGGTTACAAACACCTCTGTGCCATCATACATACCCAAAAAACCCATACTGCAATTGCTCGAATCATAGCGAATTCTAAGGCCACCAAGAATTGGGCGTTGTCTGTCGAATGTATCTCCGCCAAGAGTTGCAAATATGTCATCATCTTCTTCTTCGGTTTCAGGGTACTCTCTTTCGAATAAAATTGCCCCGACAGGTATCTCAAGAAAGTTTGCAAGGAAATCCTGAACCGCTTCCTTGTTCTCATCTACCCAATATGCTGCATCAATCCCAATTGCTACCCTGTTCTCCGCTTCATGCACCTGGGTTGATGATACATAACTGAACTGTTCTCCGGCAAGAAGAAAAGCCGTGGCAAGTTCTCTCCATGCAGCTAACTCGCTGAATGTAAATTGTGCCTCCCGAATGGAGAGATCTCTTTGGTATGTAAAGCTGCTGTTGCTTTTTTTTGCGCTCTTCACATTGATTGCATCACGAACAAGTGATTCATCTGTACCACGTTTAAGGTAGGCTACATAATTTCCGCTTTCATCCATAAACAGGCCGCCAAAACCATCAATATGCTCCTCAAGGGTATGCTGAAACCGTTCGCTGTCTCTTTTGATGGCAAAAGCTGCCTCATGCAGTGCTTTAACAGATCCGTAACTCTGCAGCGACTTACATGATGGCCCGCCTGTAACCGGGGGTGTTGATGGCTCGCTAAAACCGGGAGGGCCTGCCGGAGAATTATCGCAAGAGATCAGGGTTGTTAAAAAGAAACCCGACAAAAGTATGTGCCAGACTTTTCTATTTTTTATCACACTTGAGAATAACTTTTCCATGATACAGTTCACTAAATGATGTGTTTATCAGGCATTCATCAGGGGTTAAAAAAAAAAGAGATACTGTCATACATCTCTTTTTCGATTGTTTGATCCTTTTAATTATTCAAGGCCGGAGTGTAAGAGAAAACGTTTTAAAGTTTTCTGCTGCAACAACATCGCCGGTGTCGTTTCCAAGCAGAGTGATAACCACTACAGGCCTTTCATCATCGATGTTCTCTTCGATGGCTGTAACCGTAATCTGTGCAAAGCTGCTGTTTGCCGGTAGTATGGTCGATCTGCCGTCAACTTCAAAATGTACACCCTCCACAGCTGAACTGTTTTCGGTATCAATGTCAAAATTTATAGTAATATCAGCGTCCTGGTGAGGCCCTATAAGCTGCACATTTGCGCTGTATGTATTGCCGTTCGACATTCTTTGCGTATCTGAAGTAGGATTGAACTCAACCTGAAGCGGTCCGTCATAAATACGACTGTTATCAGGGAAACATCCGGTTAATGCAAGCACTAATGCGCTGAGAAAAAGAATGAGTTTTACTTGTATTGATTTCATTGTATTCGAAAATTTTTTGTTAGATGATTAAACTGCCGGCACTATGTGAAAGGCCGTCATACTTCTATCAATAACCGGGATTTTGATCCAGATTTGGATTGTTTTCTACCTGAGTATCAGAAAGTGGCGCAAGGATTCGCACGTCATCAAAAGGAACCAGAGAGTTCAGGTTTACTTCAGGCTTGTGTACATCCATTCCCCGGCGCTTCAGGTCGAACCATCGGTGGCCTTCGAATGCAAGTTCCCTTCTTCTTTCATCATATATTTCCATCAACAGAGCATTGCCGGATGGTGGATTTGCATATGCGCCAAGCCCTCTGTAAGAGCGTAGAAGCTCAAGGGCTGCAACAGCAGCTGCTTCGTTATTCAGCTCGTACTGTGCTTCTGCCTGTATCAGAATCATTTCAGCCACTCGAAACACAGGTATATGATCGGTATTTGGCCCAACCGTGCCTGAATATTTTATGATAAACGGGTAGCCATCTGTGTGAACTCTGAACAGATTATTTCTGAGATCATTTTCCTCATATAGTTCGAGAAGTTCTGCAGATGGAAGCGCGTCGAACCAGCCTGGCGGAGGGTTCGTCACTGCATTGAGGGAGCCGCTGCTTCCATGTGTTTCATCGAATGAGAGTTCAAAAATAGATTCCGGGTTAGGAAGCATATCAAAAATATTGTCGTGCTCACTAAAATCAGCAAGAGAACCTTTGGCCACATTTACAGCCTGTTGAGCGTGGTTTAGTGCATCACTCCAGCGTTCCCAGTAGAGGTAAAGCCTTGCAAGGCCTGCATGAGCTGCTGCTGCATCTGCAAAGAAAACGGTACCCCTGTCGTTATTTTCTAATAGCGGAATAGCAGCAAGAAAATCGCGTTCTACCTGCTCATATCCTTCAATAACACTGCTTCTGGGGCGCATGTCGGCATCGCTAAGTCCAAGAGTTGGCGTAGTAGCGGCCGTCGTAGTTGTAATCTACTCTGGAGAAGATCCCTGCAAATTTCGATTGAGATGTTCGCCCTGAAACACTGAAGTTCTCAGCAGCGAGGTCTAGCTGGGTAAAAATTGGGTTTGGAAATTGGTCACCGCTTGCGCTGATGCTTTGACGATCATTGAACCGATATTCAAAACCACCCAGAACATTGAAGTTGTGCTGTTGAATAGTCTGATCAAACTCAACAATTTGGTTTGTATTGAAAGATACTGTTTCTCTGTATCTCTCTGAAAGCGAACCGCCAATATCAACATATCTTGGAAGCAGTGCTGATGTGTAATTTGTATCGCGATTGGTTCGATAATCAAGGCCCCATAGTGATCTGAAGGAGAGGTTATCCATAAAACGATACACACCGGTTATACTGCCTCTAAACTGACGCGTAGCTGTGCGCCTGATGTTTTCGTTTAGTTGCTGAATTAAGTTTATTCTAATAAAGTCATTATGATTATACCCGCCGTCTTCTGTAAAGATGGCATCAATCGGGCGCTGGGTGTACCCTCCGTGAAACGGACTGGTTATGTTCGCGCTTCCGGCCCGCAAGCCATTTGCCGTTGAAGTAGCCACACTCAGCCTTGTTGCAACGGTAAAACGATCGCTAAATGAGTGATCAATATTCGAACGGAAACGTAAGCTGGAGAAATCACTTGCCAGAACAGCTCCTTCTTCATAATCATACGCGCCGGAGAGAAATATCCTTGTATTCTCAAGGCCTGCAGAAGCTGACAGGTTAAACTGGTTCAATACACCTGCACGGGTAAAGGCATCCTGCCAGTCGTATGTTGGTGCAGTGGCCGGATCGCCGTATCTCTCAATGCCACGCTGCCGGCTTACTTCAGGGTCTCGGCCCCGGTCAACTTCGCGATTGACAAATCCCTGAATCATGGTTTCGGCCCATGTTGGGCCGTCCATAATGTCGAGTGGTTTAGGCTGCTCATTGTATCCAATTTGGGTTGATACATTGATTTGGGTCTGGCCCCTTTGTGCTTGTCTGGTTGTAATCAACACAACACCGTTGGCGCCCTGTGCTCCATAAAGAGCTGTGGCTGATGCATCTTTAAGTACTTCAATGCTTTCAATATCGTTCGGATTGATGGATGCCAGGGCATTGTCAGGCACATTAACAGATGTATGGTCTGTACGCACCTGCACACCATCTATAATATATATCGGTGAGTTAGATGCATTTATAGAGCCTATTCCTCTCACTCTAACCAACAATCCGCTACCGGGCTGCCCGCTTGCATGGCTTACAAGTACACCACTCATTCGCCCCTGTAAAGCCTGATCGGGCGACTGAATCAGCGCTTCCTGGAACTCACTGCCCTCAAGCCGTGTAAGAGAACCCGTAGGCAAGCTGCGCTGCCTGATGGAGTACCCTGTTACCACAATTTCATCCAGAAGAAGCCTGTCGCGCACCATGGTTAGCTCAAGATTGAGCTCTTCATTTGCAATAATGGTAAACTGGCGCATTTTTGTTTCATAACCAACGGAGGTAATTCTTGCAGTGTAATCGCCTTCGGGAATGCCTTCAATCTCAAAGAATCCATCAACATCAGCGACATCACCTCTTTCCAGTTCTGTAATGTACACCGTTGTGCCCACAAGAGGCTCGCTGTTTGATGCATCCAGAATACGGCCTCGCAGTGTACCCGTGTTGGATGGAAGCTCCCGCGGTGTTAGAATTAGCTGGCCGGAATCTGAAATATAAAAATGAATACCTGCTTCAGATGTTACCTGATGCAGTGCGTCCAGTAATTGAACACCCTGAAGGTTTTTCGTAATGCTAATGTTTTGATCGAAACTGCTTCTGTTAAAATTCAGATCCAATGAGCCTATCTCCGCAAGTTCTGCCAGTGCTTCGAGCAGAGGTGTGTCAACAAAGTTTACATGAATTGTAACACCAAGGTTTGGCATTGAACTTACCTGCATCATGTTGCTGCTCAGGAAATCTTCTGCATACATATTAGATTGTGCTTCTGCCTTACCTATATTGAAAAGCATGATCACCGAAAGCAGACATGCAGTGATTTTTCCTGAGGTTCGCTTATGAACGGCCCTGCATCTGTTTGTTGTGGATTCCATATTAGTTACCCGACTTACTGTTGTTTTGATTGATGTGTTATTGTATTGATTCTACCGTAAAATCAACTCCATGCGTTATGGATGTGAACCGGAGTATTTCATCCAGCGACTCGTTTCTGTACCGAGCCGTTACGGGATCGTTTATTGTTGAAGAGTCTTCAATGCTTATTTTCACATTAAAGTGTAGTTCAAGTTGTTTAATTGCATCTTCGAGCGGAGTTTCTTCGAAAACAATCATCTGGTTTGTCCATCCCAGATACTGATCGAAATTTGCCTGTGTAGCCGGACTTGGGGCCTCATTCTTGCTAATTAGTGAGTATTCACCGGCGTTAAGAATTATATTTTCAGTGATTTCAGGATTGGAAGAACCCACAGATACCCTGCCCGACTGTACTGCTACTATAGATTCACTCCTGGTTTCCCAGGCGCGAATGCCAAAAGAGGTGCCCAATACATGAGCTCTTGCAGTGGCGGTTTCTACAATAAATTCGAGGCTATCTGATTCAGCTACTTCAAAAAAAGCTTCCCCGCGAAGATTTATTTTACGAGAATCTTTACCAAAGCCGCCATCTATATACACACTGCTGGATGCATTCAGCATTATCCTGCTGCCGTCACTTAGCCTGAAAGCTTTTTGTTCACCGGCTTTTGTTTCAACAGTTATACCTCTGTCTGCTTCTACCACTATCTCTCGTTCAGAGGGGTAAAAATTTGTGTACGTATAGAAAGATAACCCGACAGCTAAAAGCATGCATGCCGCAACTTTTAACCAAATACCGGTCTTTGCCGGCCGTTTGTGTTCAAATTTTCTTAGAGTGTTTTTTCTATGAACGGCCGGTTTGCCATCCATTACTACCCTGAACTTCTCAAGAGCTTTTTCTGTGTTATAGCTGAATTTTTTCCCAATCTCTACTTCGTAAATGTCACGATACGTTTCGAATGTGGTTCTGTTTTCATCAGACTCTTTCAGCCAACGCTCCAATACTTTTCTCTCGTCAGGTGATGCTTCACCCGCCAAATAACGATGTATGTCTTTTAATTCCACGTTGCGTCTTCAAAAATTAACGTTGATTACACCTATAAAGACGACCGGGGAAACCCACACCCTGAAATTATTTTACTTTTTCCAGGTTAGTTAGGCCTCATATTTTGATTATTAACTATATAAAGGTAAAATTATCAGTATCTTATATCTCTGATGAATTAAGGTAAAAAAATTGCAAGAAGTGGAAGTAATTTAAGGTCAACCTCACTTTCAAGCTTAGATCGGAGTATTTTTAGCGCCTTAGTCATCCTTGATTCAACCGTTTTAACGGAAATATCGAGTACCTGTGATATCTCATTGTAGGTAAGTCCATCTCTTCTGTGTAGCAGGTACACAATCCTGGCGTCATCAGGTAAATTTTCAACCTCTGTTCTTACTCTTTTTATTAAGCGTACAGTGGTTTCCGTGTCGCCCGGTATCGCTGTTTGATACATTTGTTTAATTTGCTCCTGATATTTTTCGCGAACGTCTTTGTGTTTACAAATATCCAACGAACGATTTTTAACAGACCGGTAGAGGTATGATTTGATGTTAATGGAAACATCCAGTTCTGACCTGGCTTGCCAAACATTAGCAAATACATCCTGTACAGCTCCCTCAGCATCTTCTTTTGATTTTAATACGATAAAAGAAAATTCGCACAGTGATTCGTAGGTGGACAGAAAGAGCGACTCAAACGCTTTTTTATTACCCTTCTTAAGCTTTAATAAAAATGTCTGATCAAATTTCATCGGTGCTGAGCAAAGAAAGTTACGCCTTAGAATGGTGCCTGAATAACTGAACTCATAAAATACGCTTATAACCTTTGACTAATATTACCAAATTGGTAACACTGCCCAATTTCTTAACCTGCACGAACAATCTAATCCATTCACACGAAAAAATGCAGTGAAATTCTCATATTAGTTTCATGTAACCGTTTCCAATGCATCAAAACATTACATTTTTTTCTCACTTCCGTTCTAAAAAAGCATCATGTCTAAAATAATCTGATTAGAAAAGCTTCAGATAAACGTAAAGTCATCCCTCATAAATCATCTTTCGGGTCATACCTCCATCAATGATCAGATTCTCTCCTGTAATGAAATTATTCTCCGGATTGCACAGAAACATGCAGGCTCGTGCTATATCTTCCGGCTTGCCCACCCTCTGTGAAAAATGCTGTTTGTGATCTATCTCTCTGAGCTTATTATAGTCTCCGGTATGAATCCAGCCGGGGCTTATAGCATTTACATTGATGTTGAACTCTGCCAGTGACGCTGCCATAGCGTGGGTTAAAGCAAGCAAGCCACCCTTTGATGCCGCGTACGCTTCAGATCTGGGTTCAGACATTAGCGCCCTCGTTGATGCAATTTGTATGATAGAGCCCCCGCCTGCCTTTTTCATATAAGCTAAAGCCTGTTGTGAACATAGAAAAGCAGCCTTCAGGTTTGTATTCAATATGCGATCCCACTCTTCAGGTTTCAGCTTATCAAACCGTATAAATTCTGAAATTCCTGCGTTGTTAATCAGGCAGTGTATGGCTCCCCACTTTTTTCCTATTTCATCAAACAATGCGCGGACTGATACAGGGTCGGCTACATCCGTTTCAACAAAAAGTGCTTTTCCTCCACCGGCTGTAATTTCACTGGCGAGCCCTTTACCCGAAACCTTGTCTACATCAGCAATCACCACATGAGCGTTTCTCTTTGCAAACTGATTCACAATGGCCCTGCCAATTCCATTCGCACCACCTGTTACTATTACAATTTTGTTTGAAAATGTCGTATTAGTCATTATGGATTATATCAAGGACTGTTAATGATGAAAGCCATTCCCGTTCTATCCTAAAAAGGTGATTCTGCAGAAATCGTACAATTCGGTATACCGACTATTCACCTGTAAATTGATTAAGGGGCTCATTCCCTAATAGCCAGGTCAGGTTGAACCTTGCAATTTTTCCGGTTGAATGTGGATGCCCTCCATCTTCATAAAGCAGATATATTATTCCCTCACTGTATGATCCGGCTCTACCCGCTGCAAGAGATGAGTAGGCAAACCCCCCGGCATCTGCCACACGTTTTAAGGGCCAGGTTTCTCCGCCATCGAAACTGGCCCAAACGGTTCCGTTATGGCGGCCGTCATCCGATTCGATGTTACTGAACAGCAAAATATCGTGCCCGTCAACCGGTAGGCGAACCAAGCCTGCCATCAATCCATAATCACGATGTTGAGAGCCATCCGGCAGCACATCACTTACAGAAAGGTTTTTCCAGCTCTCTCCACCATCATAACTCCGGGCAGTGTGGCGCATTCTCGGGTTTAATCCATCCGTTGAGAGGTGCCTGCGCGAGTTGTAATAAAGTGTTCCATCTGACAATTCTTCGATAGCTGCCTCACCTGTGCCATTTGCCGGAAATGGGGCACTTGTGTGCCACGTATGGCCGCCATCATCACTGTAGATGGCATTGGTATAATGTTCAGGCCAGTGTTCAAGTTGGTTGCTCTCCCCATAGAAACGAGTAGCCCGGATTAACCTGCCGGTGTGTTCACCAAACTGTAGTGTAATCCCACTTTCATTTATGTGCATTGAGGGAATATTTCCAAATTCATCCGGGTGTATCGTGATATTCTGTTCATCCCAGCTTTTTCCGTCATCACTGCTTCGGTAGACCAGAAGCTTGCCTGAGGGATGTTCCGGAGTAAGCGGACCAACTTCGGCAAACACGAGTATGTCGCCACTGTTTTCATCTACGATGGTTCCTCCACCGCTCCACTGAATTGTGTCGGCCACAGTAATTGAAGGCAACCAGGTAGCCCCGCCATCTTCACTTCGTCGCACCAGCAAAGATCCTGTTCCATAGTTCTCGCTGATGCCTCCCCAAACAGCTAAAACCGTACCCTGAGTAGTTACAACTACATTGGGAAATCGTTCCCCTTCGAACAGAACCTGTGTGTCGAACAGTTCTGCGCCGTCATTCAAAAATGGGTTGGGATTCGAATCGTTTTGAGTGCAAGAAGAGCTCGCCACCATGAGGATAATGAATAGGGTTGCAACATGTAAGGTAGGTTTGTTCGCCATTATTTAAATACAACGGTTTAGGTTTTTATTTTTTACTTATCGGAATTATCCATTTGTTTAATAAGGTAAATTCGATATAAACATTCATGAGTATCGTCAGTTTTCGCCTGCTTCGTCGACACACAGGCACAGTCCCAATGCAGGTCAATATGACGGGTTCAGCCATATTGTTCTTTTATTAATCGAACTCACGTTTAATAGTAACTGATGCCTGAAGGGCTAACCTTAATTTTCAATATCTCAATTTTGCGGGTAACATGTGTTATGATGCACAGCTCCTTTTCCGGTAAATACTGAAATTAATGTTCACGATATACCCTCTGATTTTTACAAAATAGTATTAGAAGCTCCGCATAACACGGTGAATCGCTGGTTAGTAGTGAATGGCGAATAGCTTCCTCATTGTATAAAATTCATCCATCATCAGGAAATTAACCTGATGGCTATCTGAATGGTTACTTACGGCATAATGTTTTCTCGAACATTCAGCGCAAATGATAAAACCGACCATGTACAACATTATACAATGTATTCTTTTTGCGATTTTACTCTCCTCTCTGGGTATAGAGGCAAGTGATCCGGTTGAAATTGACCTGAATGATTATCGCTGGCAGAACAGGATCCTGCTGATTTATTCAGAACACTCATCTGATTCGGTTTACAGCGAACAAATCAGCCATTTTTCAGAGCATCAGACCGGTTTTGATGAGAGAGATTTACTTGTGATTTCGATTTTTGCTCATGAGCCTTCCCGCTTCGGAGAGAAGGAAATAGATAAGAACAGCACAAAACAAATTGCTGGCCGCTACTTTTCTGATGATCCCGCATTCAGCTTCATTCTGATCGGGAAAGATGGCGGGGTAAAGCTCCGTTCAGATGAGCTCGTATCAACTCAGGATCTTTTCGGATTGATTGACAGCATGCCAATGCGCCGGAATGAGATGAGAGGGCGAAATTAGTATCTGATCTGTGATCAATACCGTCTCTTTTAGCTCTCTGAGTTCCATTAAGAGTTTTCTTGCCTGCATTATGAGTGTTGTAACAAGTTCTGTCTTCTTAGTGCTACATGTACGTTTCCTTTGAGTAGCCGGCCAGTTCAGTCGTTTGTCTCAGTCCCGGAGTTAGCTTCCTTCTCTATAATCAACATCTGCAGTGATTGGTATGTTTACCGTTAAACGTCTTTTTAACAAAACTCTAATCAGTTTGATTACCGTGGTGCCACAAAGCTGCAAATACAGAAAACAGAGTTACCGAAAACTCAAAAATTCCATTTCACTGATCCCGCAATCACACTGCCGGCATTTGAGAAAACAGAGTCGTCACTGCCCGCAAAGATCTGGGCCAGGATGTTAACATCAATATCTTGTGTGAGTGAATGGGTAATGGATGGTGAAAGAAATACAGCACCTTCGTCAGGGTACCAGATCAGTGCAAGCGATCCGTCCCACACCGGGTTGAAGGGATAACTCCCCACTGTGGTAAGCTGATAACGCGAAAAGGAGGGATTGTTGGCCGCAAGCGGTTCACCCAAAAGCAGAAATTCGTCTCTGCCACCCTCTTTGTTGTAGAGGCCTTCAACCACCAGAAAGAGGCTATTTTCGAACATGTGGTCTACAGACAGCGCCGCTACCAGATTGGTTTCACGGTTGCCGGCAGGGGGTTTATCGAGGCCGGAGAAAAACATCACCTCGCCTTTAAAGCCAGACTCCCCAATATTCCCGGCCCAACCACCCCCGGCTGCAAACATATGCCTGAAGTAACCGGCAATCAATTGCAGATCATATCCGCGTACGTCAAATCCGTAGAGCGCTGCGCCAACCGAGTTTCGCATGTTGCGTGCAGGGCTGAATGCCACCTCAACACGCGATGCCCAGTCGATAAAGTGCTGAATGCGGATGGCATCTGTACCGGGGCGCTCGGGATAGTCGAACTCATAAAAGGAGTAGATATTGAAGAGATCGTTCGGATTGGAAACCATATTTATGCCCCAGTTCACCCGCTGCCTCCCCGCGGTAATGCGCCAATCCCCGTTTTGCCAGTCTATGTTCAGCCGGTCGGGGATGTAGTGGAGCAGCCATGTATCGCGATCGGCAATTATCCAGGAGAGGTCTACAATCCCGTCGTCTATATCGATCAGGTCGGAATATCGTACCCCGGGAATGTCGTTTAGTTCGTTTACAAGGCTGCCGGCAAAAAAGCGGGTTCGCATTTGCCAATTGAACGTAAGGCTCGGTGAGATATCATACCTTACATTTAACCGGTTTTGAAGCCTGTACTCCCAAAATGAATCGGTATTAAACGGTTCTGGAAGGTCGGCGCTGATCCACACCGGCATCCCCTGCACATATCCGCTTATGTGCAGGTTGTCGCTCTGAGCGTTGAGCGAATCAACGAAGATGAGTAAAAGCAGGGAGGTGATAAGAGTTTTCATTTTTTACTGTATCCGGATTCACGTTCCAAACTATTTCTGAATAATACTCTTAGATTAACCCGCTTGTGTTACTTCTTTTACTTCATCTTTGTGTATAGCTCCGTCTACCATGGTAACTACCCGCCGTGCCCGATCAATAACCCGCTGATCGTGCGTGGAGAAAATGAACGTTACATTTTCTTCTTTATTCATTCTTTCCATGATGTCAAGAAGGTTCATTGCGGCCTTTGTATCCAGGTTGGCTGTGGGTTCATCAGCCAGAATAAACTTAGGTTCCGATGCCAGTGCACGTGCCACAGCTACCCGCTGCTGCTGGCCACCCGACAACTGAACAGGACGGGCATCTTTTCGTTCTCCGAGGCCCACCTGATCGAGCAGTTCATCAGCTCTTTTTTGTATCTCCTTTTTATCACGCTTTTGCAGCAGCATGATGAAGGATACATTCTCCCTTGCCGTAAACACGGGAATCAAATTGTAGTGCTGAAATACAAATCCTATATTTTTCAGGCGGAAATCGATTCTGTCACTGTCTTTCATCGCAGAAATATCTTCACCGTTTATCCACACAGATCCCCCTGTTGGTTTATCTAATCCGCCAAGCATGTTTAGCAGGGTTGTTTTACCTGAGCCCGACGGACCACGCACAGCCGTAAATTCTCCCTCTTCAAATGAGATGTTCACATCCCGAAGGGCATGAACCGGAATAGTATCCGGGTTGTACACTTTCGACAGATCCTGAGTTTTGATGATTGCCATAACATTAATATTGATTTCAATTCGGTTTTTGTTAATTGCTTTTAGAAGCTTCCAGTGGATTGACCCGTACTCCTTTTATTGCAGGATAGACCGATGCCAGCAGTGTGATACATATCACAACTGACAGAATTGCTACATATTCGTTGGTTGTAAGAACAGGGTAGATAATGTGATCCCAGCCAAGCTGGGCTGCTCCGCCCGCAAATACTTCAATGTTCATCCCTGCATCTTTATAGTAACTCAAATGAAGCACTGCTATACCCATTCCAACAATTGCTCCGCTGAATGTGAGAATCATCGACTCCAGCATGATCATTGCAAATACCCGCATTCTGCTCATGCCAATAGAGATCAGCATTCCAAGTTCACGCATCCTCTCAAATAGTGCCATCAGCATGGTGTTGAGAATTCCGAATGCCAGGGCTATCATGATTATTGCTGTAATAACCACCATCATAACACCGCCAAGCTCTACAATCATACTGAGCTCCGGGGAAAGCTGTCTCCAGGTTTGAGCTTCTATTCCGGAAAATGTGCTGTTAACGTCGTTTACAAATCCATCAGCCATTTCTTCATGGTTTAGCATCACTGCAATTTCATGTACCAGCGGTTCGGGTGAAAGGAGACGATTAAAATCTTCCGCTCTTACAAACACATTCCGTTCGTCGTAATTGACAGATGCCGACCTGAAGAAACCAACAATGTTATACGCACCTGATGTTAACTCATTATCAACGTTTTCGAAGGTGAGCACTACGCGATGGCCAATATCCATATTATGTGCCTCTGCAAGGGCCTCTCCTACGATGACTGCATTTGAAATATCAGAATCGAGATATTCGCCTTCTGTCATATTTTCGTGGAATGTTGTAGTAGCACGCTCAGCCTCAATATCCACCCCCCGAATTCTGATACCCGATGTTTTCACTGCCGATTGTATCATGCCATCAGTCAGCGTTCGGTTTGTGTATGATTGAACTCTCTCATCTTCATCAAGCCACGCCGTGATGTTGCCATGATCCGGTATATATAAACGTGAATAACCCTCCGACAGAAACTCCGGATGATGAATTTGTGCATGGGTTATTTCGCTCTCTATCATATAGTTGGTTCGTTGAATCATCATCCCATTCATGATACCAACGGTTACTACTCCTGCCCATAAACCCACCACAATTGCAATAATCATAACACTGCTTCTTGCGGGATGCCTCCAAATGTTTCGCCAGGCTATTGTTAGAAGAGTTTTCATATCAGCTCCTTGCAGCTTCTAAAATGTTGAGGTTTTTAATCTTTAGCAGCGGAAAGAGAAATACAACCATTGCAATAAAAAACACAAAAAGGCCTTGTGTATAAAATTGATCTGCCGCGAAAGACATCGGTATTATGGGATCATAACCAAGATCTACTACAGCTTGCGCCGCATCACCGGTTAATGTGATCGGGTCTATAAGAATCAGAATCAAATAGGAGAGGATAATACCTGCCGCCACCCCAATTGAGCTGATCAGTACGGTTTCAACAAACAGTACAACAGACAGGTATCTTCGCTTCATGCCCACGGAGAGCAGTACACCAAACTCCCGAAGTCGCTCCATCGTCATTGTAAGGATGGTTCCGAAAAACCCGAATCCAATCACGATATACAGAACCACTGTAAGTAAACGGGGTACAGCGAGGTCCATCTCCATTAGATCCAATATTTCCGGTAAGAGTTCCGGCCACGTATAAACAACCAGCTCGTCATCATTCAGGTTACCCCGAATAGCACTCGCAACGGCATTTGTGTGTCTCTCATTAGCAATCATTACAACAACAGAGGTTACATATCCCTCAGCTGAAAGCAATTCCTGTGCAGCATCAAGAGGCAGATATACAATGCTGTTGTTCATGTCAATAACCGGGTGGTCAATAAGGCCTGAAATTTCAAACAGGCCGCTTGCAGACATCCCAAAGCGTCCCTGCCCAATTAATGCAAGTGTATCCCCCACCGAAAGCTCGAGGCGATTTGCAAGCCCGCGGCCAATTACCGCTGTATTTTGCCCTATATCAAAAAATGTGCCTTCAGAAACATAGTTTTTAATTTCATTGAACTGATGTTCCAGGCCAGGGTTTACGCCTAATACCATGGTACCTCGGGTAGCTACTTCATTTGCTGCCAGCATAAATGTTTCAATTCTTGGTGCTGCTTCAGCTATTCTGTGATCTGAATCAAGTATTCTGTTTCTCAGGGACTCATCATAATAGAACGTATTATCAAGTGATGGCTCATCATCAAAGCGATAATCCTGAACCTGCACATAACCTGTACTGAAACTTACCATACGGTCTATCATCAGCTCATAACTGCCCATGTTAATTGCCTTCATCAGCACAGCCAGCACAACAGCAAAAACAATTGCTAAAATGGTAATTAGAGTTCGTCGCCTGTTTCTCCACAAATTTCTCCAGGCAAGCTTTATGAATGTTACCATGATTTTCCCGTTTTGTTAATTATCTGTGTTGATCTGTGATGCACTAAAGCGATGGGTATCCCATACATAATTGATAGCAAATGCCTTAGCACCAAAACACCTCTCTGATTCTCCTTCTTACTTTTGAAGGTGTTCTTTTCTTCAATAAAGAAAAACTCTCAGCTCACACATTTGTTTACATCCTCAATATTTCACGTTATCCCATTTTATATGGCGGGATTTTACCTGACCCGTTGCATATTCGCCCTGCTGAAAAAGGTTTCGTCCACATCGATGTCGAACTCCATTTTTTCATATTTCAGAACGGTTCGCTCATTCTCTTTATCAGCGGGCGTTACAACTATTCTTGTCGGCACTCTGCGGTTACCGAACTCCTCTATTTCTGAAAATTCCATGGTGTTTGCCAGCTGGCCTCTCTGGTCGTAGTTCTCAACCCGAAGATGGATATAGTGATCCTTGCTGATCCACATTAAAACCTTGCCCCACACCACAGGTGTGTCCGGTTTTGGTATCAATTCAATGACGTACGCTTCGAAACCGTTGTATTCCTCTGTTCGCAGAATCTGATGCTCAAAATCATCGATAATATCGGAATCGCGAACCAGATCGTCATTTGTAAAATCAGATCCCATCCACGATTGTGCCATCATAGAGGATGGAAGCCTTGTGGTACGGTCAATCCTGGGGTCGTAATTCCAGATATCGTTCTCACGCATCAGAAATACGGTTCCGTTGTCGCGTGCCGGGGCTGTAATAAGAATCAGCGAATAGTTGCGGCCTTTCAGCCATGAACGCATAGAAACTTCCCTCTTGTAACGCGGCCGCTCAATTCTCATGGTCATTTCAGCGTATTGTGAATCGCCCCGCATCATCTCTTCAGACCGCTCAATAATTTCGGCTGCAGTTTGCCCCACAACTACTTTTGGTATAGCCGCTAAACAACCAATTACCGTAATCAGTATGAGTGCTTTTTTTACATTCTCCATAACCATTCTCTCAGTTTTAATCTTTCCTTAAATCAAATAATCTTACTTCTGCATAACGCTTGCAGGAATTACGGGTACACTTCTTCCAGCTGATTGATAAAGTGAATGAGATAACTTTCAACGGTCCGATCCAATTTCTCAAATATCACTTTCACTCTTTGAAAAAGAGTTATTGGCTTATTTTTTTCTGCTTTCATTATTCTCTGTGTATGTTTTTATGACTTCTTCTTTTTCTCTTTCCCATTTTTTTATGACTTGATCTACCTCTTTGCCAAGCCACATGTAGAATGATGCCACCTCCAGAGTCCAGCTTGCTACTCTGTCTTCTTTTAATCTCAGGCGCCGGCCTTTTTCAAGTACTTCTGAAAATTTTTCGTACAGTTTAATTCGCTCCTGAAGAATACTGCCCACCTGCATATTGCTGATACGATAGTATGTTTTTCTGTCTCCGGGCAGTGAAACGGGCTCTATGAATCCCACATGTATCAGCTGTTTAGTAGTACCACTTATACTGCCTTTACTTGCTTTCAGCGCTTCCATTATTTCATTAAACGAAACAGATTCTTTATCGCAGATAATTAGATACCCAAGTATCCGCCCGGCCATTCTGGTCATTCCAAACAGTTCGAATGCAATGCCGGCCTCTTCGATATATTGCAGTTTTTCTTCAGTCATACAGTCCATTTGTTTGTTCTTATATCTTAAATATACAAACAAGTTCATTTAGTTCAAAAAATATTGAACTAAATGAACTGAACCGTTCTGCTCTGCTATAATCATACGAAAATCAATGCGACGAGTTACAAGAGTTGCTTTCTCTCAATGCCCAAAGAACTGGAAACCGGCACTAAATCCAACCCAAAGTGTAAAATCACTGCCGCCCCGCTCTCCCCGTAAAATTGAGTACCACGCATACTCATTGCTTCTTGCTTCCCTCGAGAGTAATAGATTAAACGAAGGGCCGGCATAAATGCCAAATCCGCCTGAGAGATCGCGCCCGATCAGATAGCGAAAACTGTAGATACTGTTGAGGCGGGTACTGAAGCTCCCCTCCTGTACATTCTGGATACTAAGGTCTCGCATTCGAAAATAGCCTTCATATCGGGGGTTATCCCACGCTTCATCAAGCGGTTTGTATGTGCCAATGGTCCAGCCCAGGGTCCATACGTCTCTGTCTCGCAGAAACGGATTATACCCAAGTGACACCATATTATATATATCTCTTGTACCAAGCTTAAGCCCTATATTTTGAAAACCTGCATCACTCATCCATACATCCAGGTTGTGGCGTCCATTGTTGTAGTAACTAATCAGGCCAATGGGAATTCCATCAAAATCGTGAGCAAGATTTATCAGCCCTACCTGCATTCCACGCACCCTGTAGGCAATGTTCGCCAGCCCTGAAACCTGAAAACCCTGCAGGTTGCGTGTCATGTTTAGTGCACCGGCAATTGCAAAACCTTGCATATCTCTTGAGAGATTTGTTACACCGGCAAACGCAAAACCCTGCTGGCGGTCTACATTTAAATTGCCCACACCTGCAAACTGAAATCCCTGTGAATCATCCACACTGGCATTAAAAATGCCCGCAAATTGAAAGCCCTGCAGATCCTGGCGGGTAATATTACCAATTCCCGCCACCTGTACCCCTCTTACAGATCCATAACCGGCGTTCACAAAAGAAGATACCTGAATACCCTGAAGCGACATCTCAGAAATATTTGCCAGCCCCGAGACCTGAACGCCTGTCATATTCCGGCGAGAGAAGTTTGCTAATGCCGCAACATTTACCCCATTCATCACACCACCAGAGGCATTGAATGCCCCAACTTGAATACCACGAGTATAAACCTGATTCATATTTATAATTCCAAGTTCAAACCCATCAAGCCCGCCATGATATCCACCCAGCAGGTTCAGCGAATAGCGGGCGGTATAATGAACAGCATCAATTCCGTTTGTGCTTAAGCCTGGAATAATAGAAATCCTCACTAATCTGTATTCAAGTTCATCAGAAGATTGTGAGTGAGCCGCAGCTGAAAAGAGTAGTATGAATAACAGAAGTATGAGGAATCGCTTCATCTGATTTGATCACTAATTACTGATGTTTTCGGAGTTTCGACAATTTTATTTCCTAAAAATATAAAATGATTGCAATTATTTGAGTTAACCATACCGGCTCATCAAAAAAGTACAAAGGTGTATTAAAAAGTGTATCTTCAACCTTCAAAATTTCAACCATCTTCTACCATGAAAATATCTATTCCTTCTGAAACAGATCTTTTAAAAGCCGTAATCGTTCACACTCCGGGCAGAGAGGTTTCTCTGGTAAATCCCGGATTAAAAGAAGAGCTGCTTTTTGATGATATTATATTCGAAAATGATGCCCGTGTTGAACATCTCGACATGCTTGATATTTTCCGTGCAGCTATGCCTGAGGATGGCAAAATTATTGAAATTCTTGACCTTGCCGCTGAGTGTTTTGCTGATGAGAATGTACGGGCAAAATTTGTGGAGATCCTCATAAAAGAGCTTCCGCACAGAAATATTCACGCCATTGAAAAAGAGCTGATTGCAATGGATGCAGAAGATCTGCTTAGATTTGCTGTACAGGGAACATTCAGTGAACATTTCAGTCTGCAGCCGGCACCAAACCTTCTTTTTACCCGCGATCTTGCTGCTGTAGCCGCTAATAGTATCATCGCATCAAAAGCTGCAAAAGAAGCCCGTGTAAGGGAATTTTTACTGATGCGAACAATCATTCATTACCATCCGTTGTTTGAATCCGTCAGGGATAAGGTAATTACTATTGAAGGGCACCAATCCATTGAAGGAGGTGATGTGCTTGTGGCTACTGATAAAATTGTATTAATTGGAATGAGTGAGCGCACCTCATTCAGCGGATTGATGAGCGCTGCGGAAAACCTTCTCAGGCAAGGTGTAGAACATGTACTTGCGGTGGATATCCCAAAACAGCGCTCTTCCATGCACCTCGATACAATCTTCACCTTTGCAGATATAGACGAATGTGTTGCATTCCCGCCCGCAATAATGGAACAGAAGCATAACGTTATTGATCTGTTCAATGGCGGTGATTATGTAAAAACCCGCCAGTGCAGCTCGCTTCAGGAAACCCTTGAGGAATTAACAGGCAGGCCATTTACGTTCATAAAATGCGGAGGTGAAGAGCGTATAAATCAATACCGCGAACAGTGGACCGATGGCGCAAACCTTTTTGCCCTCGCGCCAGGTGTTGTAGTTGGTTATGGGAGAAACACACAGACATTCAAAACCATGGAAGAGCATGGATATACACATATGAACCAACATGAATTTATCGATACTTTTAAAGGTACCGGTATAGATCCGGCAAAAAATCATAAAATTGCTATCAGTTTTGAAGGCCACGAACTCTGCCGCGGAAGGGGCGGGGCGCGATGTATGACACTGCCAATCAGCCGTGTAGCCTCAAATTAGCAGAAATCTAAACTATTCACCACAGAACCGGATTTTGGAAGAGCATCGCAACGAACCATTTCGCATACATATTCCTGAGACGCCGCAGCCCAAAAAAAATAAGATTACGCTAAAAGCTGCGATAATTCATTCCCTGCTATTTATCGTAACATTTCTGTGTGTAACCTTTGTGGGAATATTTTGGGTTGGGCATACCGCTAACGCAGAAACCTATTGGGAGATGTGGCCACAGGGAGCACTTTTTGCAGTACTGCTGCTCGCTTTCCTGGGTACGCACGAATTTGGGCACTATTTTGCAGCCGTATATCACAATGTAAAAGTTACACTTCCTTATTTCATACCAATCCCCATCGGCATTGGTACGCTTGGTGCTGTCATAAAAATTGAGGAGCGCATTCACGATACAAAGAAACTGTTCGATATTGGCATCTCAGGGCCAATTGCCGGTTTCGTAGTCTCCCTTATCATTTTGATTTACGGTTTTGCAACCTTGCCTGGGCCCGAATTTATCGAAAACTTTGACGGCCACGATGCAATTATTGCTCATATACAGGAAACCGGTACTTTTCCAGATGAGCCTCTCGACGTACCCGGGCCGGAAGAGGGCGCAGCTGTTATTGTACTTGGCAACACCATCCTCTTCTCATTTCTTGCCAGCTTCTTTGATAATGTACCCCCCATGTACGAAATGTATCACTACCCATTTCTTTTTGCGGGATGGCTTGGCCTTTTCTTTACCGCGTTAAACCTTACGCCCATTGGCCAGCTGGATGGCGGGCACATTCTCTACTCTCTTATCGGGTTCGAAAAGCACAAGAACATTGCGCGAATTGCATTTGGCGGTATCACAGCACTTGCCGGTATTGAAGCCATACCATTTCTGTTTCTGAATATAAATGAGTGGTTTCCTGGCTATGGATATGCATCCACACTTGTTTGGGCATTGGTTCTTCTGCTATTGATGAGAAGAGCCTTTTATGGCGAACACACCTGGATTGCACCGGTATGGCTTGTCTCGGTGGCAATTTCTGTAGTTTATCTTTTGCTTAGTAATGGCTTTGAACAAGCGGGCTCACTAATCTGGGTTTTCTGGAGCTTCTTTCTGGTCTTTTTTGTTAGGCTTGAGCATCCGCCTGTACTTTTTGAACAAAAACTATCGCCTGCAAGAAGACGGCTTGGCTGGATCAGTATGGCAGTATTCATTTTGTGCATCAGCCCCACACCAATTTACTTTTTTAACTAAATCTATACTTTAAACACCATGTCAGTAAAAATTTCACTCTACTCTGTTTCTCTCTTTTTGATGGTTCTCTTTATCACAGCATGTGGCCAGAATGATAGCGAGCTTATTGACGAAAATCTTCCATTATCCGATCAGATTGATCGTTTGATTGAAAACGACCGTTACGAAACTGCCCTCTCTCTGTTAGAAGACATGGACAGGGAAGATCCCGAAGTGCTTCTCCAACTTGAGAAAACGCATCTCAACTACGGTCTCTACAGCATGAACACATTCGACCAAACCGAGATGCGTACCAGAATGAACAATGCACTGGTTCAGTTTACTGAAGTGCTTCGTATCAATCCAAACAACGCCATGGCACGCGAGCAGATTGAGCAGATTATGATGATTTATGATACCATACCCGGCCGTGAACCTGAGCCCGAAGTGCTGGAAGGCCTCCGCGAAGTGGGTTTTAATTACTGATTTTTCCGCAAACTGTATCTCAGCCGAATAGTCGTTATCTTGTGTTTGTTGAAATAACTTTCACCCGGAAAACCATACATTGTGGCGAAATCGTCCGAAAAAAATAAAAAGAGTGGCCCGCCAACGATCGAAAACCGTAAAGCGCGGTATGATTATCATATCGATGAAACTTACGAGGCGGGGTTAGCCCTGCGAGGTACAGAGGTAAAATCTATCCGGGCCGGGAAAGCCAGCCTGCATGAGGCGTTTGCTTATTTGAACCGGGGAGAGATATGGCTGAAAAATATGTATATCAAACCGTATGAGTTTGGATCATATCACAACCACCCGGAGCGCAGAGAGCGAAAGCTGCTGTTGAAAAAGAAAGAGCTCCGGGAGATCGACAAGGCACTCAATCAGAAGGGATACACCCTTGTTCCGCTTAAGCTATATTTTAAGGGCGGGTATGCAAAAGTACTTATAGGCCTTGCAAAAGGTAAAAAACAGTTCGATAAGCGCGATACAATCAAAGAGAAAGATGTACGCCGCGAGATGGACAGAAAAGTTAAAGGCACGTATAGCGTAAATTTGTAGCAGATATTCTTGCTATTGAAATCTCTTTTGAGTGCGGCATCTTCATCTCGATTGCCAATCACATCTTTACATGAAATTGCCCGTGCACTTCATAACAACCACTACTTCTGTGTTAGCACAATTTTTCGGGCATTCTTCTACCTTCGGATCCTCCCGGTATAAATCATTCGAAAATTAAAGCTAACCGGTTACTGCTGGCTTTCAGCGAAAAAAAAGCCTGAATCAGAGTTGATCAATCGAATATCACCTGACTTCCGCACTTTTTATTTCACAATTTTCAGATAGTGATAATCAACAAGTTGCGAGTCTATAAAGAACATTTCAGGCGTCCCCAAACCACTTCAACCATCCAAAAAGGCAGCAAGCCCAACTCTGAAGTAAGCCTCTTCGGCCTTGAATTCCCGGTTCGTAAGGCGGTGCGGTGCTTTACGAATCCTAAGCCACGCAGGAGATAATTCTGCCATGATTTAGTAGTACACAAGGCGGGGCCTTGGATTCGTTCCGCACAGCCGAAGCGAACGTCTCGGGAATTCACCGCCTTGACTTTTTGCTCCTTTTGGGTCAAGCCAAAAGGAGAGGGTAGGTGTAGCACATCTCCATACGTGTAAATGGACTATTCAATCAAAAAAAGACATTCCTGA
>REDS01000160.1 GCA_007693395.1 Balneolaceae bacterium
GCTTAGGATTCGTAAAGCACCGCACCGCCTTACGAACCGGGAATTCAAGGCCAAAAAGGCTTATTTCAGAGTTGGGCTTGCTGCCTTTTTGGATGGCTGAAGTGGTTTGGGGACACCTGAAATGTTCTTTATAGACTCGCAACTCGTTGTTTATCAATATCTGAAAATTGTAAAGTAAAAATGTGTGGAAGTCAGGAGTTAGGTTTCAAAATCAGCAATTTTAATCCCTCTTTTTTAAACAGAAGAGGGATTTTTTTGATTAAGAATCAGGCCTGAAAATCAGGTTTATCTTTATTCATCAGTAAATAAATAATGGGAAGAATGCCGGCAGAGTTGATTAAAGCGATCGCAATAAACCAGCCAAGCTGATTTCTTCGTGCAGATCTCCACAGGGCAATGATTTTCCATACGGTGTCCCATATTACAAGCACCAAAATTATTGTTATAATGGTGCCTTCGAAATTAGATATTTGAGACATCTTAAAGCTTCATTAATTTTCAGGAAACTTGTTTAAACAGTAAACAGATAGCTGGTTTTTAAAAATCAGATTTTGATATCCTCTTCGAGCACTTGTTTTTCAGCCTCCCGGTCATTAAATGTTAGTATAAAGAAGAAGAACACAACAAGAGAGAAGATAGCCGGTACCCACCAGAACTGGTACCACTGATCGAGTGTAAGCCCTGTTTGATTACCAAGAAACAGATTATAGACCCAGCCGGCAACTTGTGCACCAATCAGCATACCAACGCCATATGTAACCAGTACGATTAATCCCTGAGCCTGAGCGCGAATTTTCTCACCGGCTTTTATATCAACATAAATCTGGCCGGTAACAAAGAAGAAATCGTAACAAATACCATGCAGGGCAATTCCTGCTAAAATCATCCATACGGTGGGATCAGGTGCGCCAAGGGCGAATAGAGCATATCGCAGAAACCAGGTAAACATTCCAACTCCAAGCATCCATTTCACGCCAAGGCGTACAAAGAAAAATGGCATCAGCAACATGAAAAGCACTTCAGACACCTGTCCAATAGTTTGGGTGGCTGCAATATTCTGAAATCCTGTATCGCTAAGATAAAGTTGCGTGAAGTTATAGTAAGCAGCTAAGGGAATACACAATAGAAGTGAACTGGCAAGAAATATGTAGAAGGATTTACTGCCAAGTGTATTTAAAGCATCAATACCGGAAATACTGCGAAATGAAACACTTTGTCCCTTTGCCGGAGGCGGGGTATGCGGCAATGTAAAAGTAAGTGCAGAAAATGCGAAACAGGCTGCCGATGTGAGATAGAGTGGCAGTGCCGTGGCTTCAGGGCGTATGCCGTCTCCAACAAAATAAACAAGGCCAAAACTAACAGTGAGTCCGGCAACGATCCACCCAATGGTGCCAAATACACGAATAATCGGGAACTCTTTCTCCTGATTCTCAATGTGATGGAAAGCACATGAGTTTGCAAGGCTCAGGGTAGGCATATAACAAAGACTGAATGCAAAAATACATCCAATAAAGAGTATTGGGTTATGGGCAAATTGTGGTGCCAAAAACATGAATATACCCCCTAAGAAATGAAGGACAGCGAGAACCCGTTCTGTAGGGAAGTATCGGTCAGCCACAAGGCCAACAAAAAAAGGTGCTATAATAGCAGCAGCCGGAAAAACCATATAAGGCCAGTGTGTTACATTTTCCATACCAACTGTGGCCATATAGACGGCAATTGAGGTATACCACGCACCCCATATAAAGAACTCAAGAAACATCATCCCGCTGAGCCTTACCTTCACAAACTTTTGCATACATCAAATAGGTTAGTTATACATTTTATATTGGGAATATTACTGTTCTCTCAGATAAGTGCAAGTAAAACGATGCTAATCAGTTGCACAATTTTATAAACTTCTTTATCTGTAAGTAGAAACCCAAGAACAATTAACATAAGTCGAAGAACATGAGTAAAAAACTGAGATACGGTATGGTAGGCGGGAGCCTTGATGCCTTTATTGGAGAAGTTCACAGAAAATCTGCAGCACTTGATGGTGCATTTGATCTTGTTTGCGGAGCTTTTAGCAGCAGCGCTGAAAAATCGAAAGCTACAGGAGCAGCGCTTGGCCTTGATGAGAGCAGGGTCTATGCCACATTTAATGAGATGATTGAAACAGAAAGCAGACTGCCTGAGGAAGTTCGAATGCAGGCAGTTTCAATTGTTACACCAAATCATGTGCACTTTGAACCCGCAAGGCAGGCACTTGAGCACGGCTTTCATGTGATTATTGATAAACCAATTGCTTTTTCTCTGGATGAAGCCAAACAGCTTAAGGAAATTACTGAGCGTACAGGGTTGATTCTTGCACTAACACACACTTATACAGGCTATCCTATGATAAAGGAAGCCAAACACTATGTGGATACCGGAAAACTGGGAACTGTCAGGAAAATTTTTGTGGAATACCCTCAGGGATGGCTTTCTGAGCCCCTGGAACGGGAAGGGAACAAACAGGCCTCATGGAGGACTGATCCTACAAAATCAGGTGAAGGTGGTGCTGTAGGGGACATCGGCACGCATGCCGCTAACATTGCAGAGTATGTGAGTGGATTAAGGATTACAGAGCTTTCAGCAGATGTGAATATCACCGTTAACGAGAGGCTGCTGGACGATGATTCGGCAGCACTTCTGCGATTTGATAACGGAGCAACTGGTGTTTTGATGGCCACACAAGTTGCAGCAGGTGAAGAGAACGACCTTAAACTTCGGGTATATGGTGAAAAAGCTGGATTGGAATGGAAACACTCAGAGCCAAATACGTTGCTGTTCAAACCACTTGATGCCCCGGTACAGATACTAAGGGCTGGAACTGGATATCTAAGCGAAGCAGCCACCCGAAACACCCGTACGCCTGCCGGCCATCCTGAGGGATATATTGAAGCTTTTGCTAATATCTATATGGCGTTTTATCACGCAGTAACCGATCACATAAATGGTGAATTAAAGCCATTATCTGAATACGATTTCCCTGATGTGGATGATGGCGTACGTGGAATGGCTTTTGTAAAAACCATGATTGCATCAGGTAAATCTGATGTGAAATGGTACAAAGTAGATTACTGAATTAGATCACAACAAAAATACATTCACCAATAAGTGAATGCAATCTGAAACAAGCTATTGATTATGAAAACAATAAAAGGACCGGCAATTTTTCTTGCCCAGTTTGCAGGTGAAAAACCACCATTTAACGATATTATTTCAATTTGTAAGTGGGCAGCCTCATTAGGGTATAAAGGAGTTCAAATTCCAACATGGGAATCGGGACTGATTGATCTCCAAAAAGTAGCAGAAAGTAAAACCTTCGCAGATGAGTATCGCGAGAAGATAGAAGAGACAGGTGTTCAAATTACCGAGCTTTCAACACATCTTCAGGGGCAGCTTGTGGCTGTTCACCCAGCATACGATATCATGTTTGATGGATTTGCGCCAAAAGAACTGCACGGCAAACCGAAAGAGCGGCAAAAGTGGGCTGAAAATCAGCTAAAAATGGCAGCACGGGCAAGTGCTAATTTAGGATTGAACGCTCACGCTTCTTTTTCCGGATCCCTGTTGTGGCATACGGTCTATCCATGGCCGCAGCGACCAGCCGGATTGGTTGAAGACGGTTTTGCAGAGCTCGCACGGCTTTGGAAACCAATCTTAGATACGTTTGATGATTGCGGTGTGGATGTGTGTTATGAATTGCACCCCGGCGAAGACCTACACGATGGAATCACTTATGAAATGTTTCTTGAAGCGACAGGAAATCATCCCAGGGCAAGAATACTTTATGACCCCAGCCATTTCATTCTGCAACAGCTCGATTATCTGGCATTCATTGATATCTACAAAGATTACATTTCATCTTTTCATGTGAAGGATGCGGAGTTTAATCCCACAGGAAAGGCAGGGGTTTATGGCGGATTTCAGGGATGGGCCGATCGTCCCGGCCGGTTTCGGTCATTAGGAGATGGCCAGGTCGATTTCATCAGCATATTTACCAAGTTATCTCAGTACGATATTGATTGCTGGGCTGTGCTTGAGTGGGAGTGTTTCATCAAGCATCCTGAACAAGGGGCCAGGGAAGGTGCTGAGATTATTCGGGATCTCATTATAGAAGTAACAGACAAGGCATTTGACGATTTCGCCGGCTCAGGAAGTGATAAGGAGTTGAATAAGAAAATTTTGGGAATTTAACTCAGCTTAGTTGATTAAGTCCTCATTAAATAGTAAAAAATTAATGAGGAGAAAGTTTAATGTTAACAAAGAAAAGCGGCTCCGTTTTAACTCAGAGCCGCTTTTTGTATTAAATATAGCTACCGAAACTGTTCAGCACTATTTCAGATCAAACCGATCTAAGTTCATCACTTTGGTCCATGCTTTTACGAAGTCGTTCAAGAACTTCTCTTTTCCATCAGCAGTGGCATAAACTTCAGCGATTGCCCGCAGTTCAGAATTTGATCCAAAAATGAGATCGGCTCTGGTTGCTGACCATTTTGGTTCACCTGTTTTGCGATCGCTTCCAACAAAGATATCCTGTTTGTCTGTAGTTGCCTGCCATGTTGTATTCAGGTCAAGCAGGTTTACAAAGAAATCGTTTGAAAGCGTACCCGGTTTTTCTGTGAACACGCCGTGCCTTGAGTTATTGTAGTTGGTATTCAATACACGCATACCACCAACAAGAACTGTCATTTCGGGTGATGTGAGAGTCATCAGCTGAGACTTATCAACAAGCATCTCTTCTGCTGTTGTGTTGTGTTTCGGCGCAAAGTAGTTGCGGAATCCATCAGCAGGCGGCTCAAGCCAGTCGAACGATTCTACATCAGTCATCTCATCCGATGCGTCAGCTCTGCCCGGTGTAAATGGAACTGAAAGTTCATTTCCGGCATCTTTAGCAGCTTTTTCAACAGCTGCAACACCACCAAGTACAATAAGATCTGCCAAAGAAACTTGTTTGTTTCCGGCCTGTGCATTGTTGAAGTCTGACTGAATTCCTTCTAAAACTTTCAGCACTTTTGCCAACTGCTCAGGATTGTTCACTTCCCAATCTTTCTGAGGTGCCAATCGAACACGAGCACCGTTTGCACCACCACGTTTGTCGGAATTACGATAGGTTGATGCTGAAGCCCATGCAGTTGAGACAAGTTCTGAAACAGATAAACCTGACTCGAGAATCGTTGCTTTGAGTTCAGCTACATCGTTATCATCTACAAGATCGTGGGTAACTTCAGGAATAGGATCCTGCCAGCTCAAGTCTTCTTCAGGCACTTCCGGCCCGAGGTAGAGTGCTTTCGGCCCCATGTCGCGGTGTGTAAGTTTAAACCATGCCTTAGCGAAAGCTTCAGCAAATTCGTCTGGATTTTCATAGAACCTGCGGGATATTTTCTCATAAGCAGGATCTTCTTTCATAGAAAGATCTGTGGTGAGCATAAACGGTGCATGTTTTACATTCGGGTCATGCGCATCAGGTACAGTTCCGGCACCACCGCCATCAACCGGCCTCCATTGCCACGCACCTGCCGGGCTCTTATACTTTTCCCACTCATATTTAAACAGATTGTCAAAATAGAGATTTGTCCACTCAGTGGGCTTTTGAGTCCATGCTCCCTCAAGGCCACTGGTAATTGTATCTGCACCTACGCCGCTTTTGTATGAACTCTTCCAACCCATACCCATTTCTTCGATTGAGGCGCCTTCAGGCTCAGAACCGAGGTGGGATTCGGGGGCAATACCATGCGTTTTACCAAATGTATGTCCACCGGCAATTAGAGCTACAGTTTCCTCATCATTCATGGCCATTCGGGCAAACGTTTGGCGGATATAGTGAGCAGCTTTTTTAGGATCAGGTTCACCGTTCGGCCCTTCGGGGTTTACATAGATCAATCCCATGTGATCGGCACCCAGTGGTTCTTCCAGTGTGCCGTCGTCTGTGTGACGCTGGCTGGCAAGCCATTCACCTTCAGATCCCCAATAGATATCTTCTTCAGGCTCCCAAACATCGGTTCGTCCGCCGGCAAAGCCGTACGTCTCAAAACCCATTGATTCAAGGGCAACGTTTCCTGCCAAAATCATAAGATCTGCCCAGGAAATTTTATTTCCATACTTCTGTTTTACCGGCCAAAGCAACAAACGCGCCTTATCAAGATTCACATTATCGGGCCAGCTGTTGAGAGGTGCAAAACGCTGAGAGCCTGTGCCACCACCGCCACGGCCATCAACCACGCGGTACGTACCAGCACTGTGCCATGCCATACGAATCATAAGCGGACCGTAGTGCCCATAATCTGCCGGCCACCAATCCTGGGAATCTGTCATCAGATCAGTCAGATCCTTTTTTATGGCGTTGAGGTCAAGCTTTTTGAACTCTTCAGCATAATCAAAATCTTTACCCATTGGGTTGGAGAGTTCGGAGTGTTGCCTTAAAATATTGAGGTTTAGCTTGTTGGGCCACCATTCACGATTTTTGGTGCCCCCGCCGGCACCTTGCCTCATAGCACCGTTACTAAACGGGCATTTACTTTGATCATTTACTTTATAGGTAGACGCTTTGTTTGCGGCATTCTCATTCTTTTCTTCAGCCATTTTTCTGATTCTTTACTTTCCGATTTGATTATTTATATGAATGAAACATACCGAATCCTGAGATCATTTTTTCCAGAGTCTCTATAGAAATAAATTATGGATCAGATTTGAGGGGCTTATTAAATGCAGATTAAAGAGACAAATTCATTTCCTTTTCAGATGAAGTATCGTTCGTGTATCGGAATTAACATCACCATAGAGCCAGAACATGAAGCTTATCTCAACAAATGCAAGTGCGTATATTAAGATAATGCCGCGTAGCAGATAGCTGGTATCCATCGTAAAGGATAAGAGAAAGCCGAAAAAGACCAATACACCGCATAGCCTGCTGAGGTGTGTATGCAGAAACTTAAACCTCCCTGTTTTAGCACGTGCAATTACCAAAGAGAGGCCAAACATTACGAGCATAGCGTAAACGTAGGGCAGGTTTGGCACCAGGTAATCCGGAAACAGAACAAAGAAAAACCAAGCAGCCGAGAGGTAATAGGCCACATCTGCAATGGCATCGAGGTGTGACCCGAATGCAGTAGCCTGATTCCACCTGCGGGCAAGCAATCCATCGAAATAATCAGTTAAGCCCAGAAAAATAAACCAACTGATAAACCATAGTACTGAATCAAGGTGAATCAGATAAAATAGAAGTGGTACCCCCAACAGGCGAATCAAGGATAACGCATTTGGTACGTTGATTACTGATGGCTTACTCATACATAAATACCAATGTCCATGGGCAATCTTACAAATGTTTAATTAACGAATAAATCGGTTGATCAGATTTTCGAGCCGCTCCTGCTTACCGCTGATTATCTCAGGCTTGCCTGCTTCAATCGCGAGTTTTCTCAGTGCTTCAAGAGATAGATTTCCCTTTTCAAACTCTACACCTGCTCCATCATCAAATGAGCTATATCTGCCATATCGCAGTGTTTTGTACTCTTCACTTTGAATGATTTTTTCAGCAATCAGTAATCCTCGGGCAAAGGTATCCATCCCGCCAATGTGTGCAATAAAGAGATCTTCAGGATCGGTAGAGTTTCGGCGGATTTTCGCATCAAAATTGAAACCGCCAGGAGCAATGCCGCCATATTCAAGCAGTATCATCATCACATCAACCGTATCGTACAGATTTGTTGGGAAGTAGTCGGTATCCCAGCCATTTTGCGCATCGCCACGGTTGGCATCAATACTGCCGAGCATACCGTTTTGAGCGGCAAGTAGTACATCATGCGCAAACGAGTGGCCGGCAAGTGTAATGTGATTCGCTTCCAGGTTCAGTTTGA